>JANXSS010000107.1 GCA_025356535.1 Herminiimonas sp. | reverse complement strand
CAAGGAAGCCAAGCAGATGCTGGGCAAGGTGCCCGGCAACATCGAGGCGATCCGGCCGATGAAGGATGGCGTCATCGCCGACTTTACCGTCACCGAACAGATGTTGAAGCAGTTCATCCGCATGGTGCATGATTCCAAGCTGTTCCGGCCCTCGCCGCGCATCATCATCTGCGTGCCCTGCGGCTCGACCCAGGTCGAGCGCCGCGCCATCCGCGAATCGGCGCTGGGCGCTGGCGCCTCCGAGGTGTACCTGATCGAGGAGCCGATGGCGGCCGCGATCGGTGCCGGCCTGCCGGTGTCGGAAGCGTCCGGCTCAATGGTGGTCGACATCGGCGGCGGCACCACCGAGGTCGGCATCATTTCGCTGGGCGGCATGGTCTACAAGGGCTCGGTACGGGTCGGCGGCGACAAGTTCGACGAAGCGATCGTAAACTACATCCGGCGCAACTACGGCATGCTGATCGGCGAACAGACGGCCGAAGCGATCAAGAAGGAAATCGGCTCGGCCTTTCCCGGCTCCGAGGTCAAGGAAATGGAAGTCAAGGGACGCAACCTGTCGGAAGGCATACCGCGCTCGTTCACCATTTCGAGCAATGAAATCCTGGAAGCCCTGACCGATCCGCTCAATAATATCGTCTCGGCAGTCAAGAATGCGCTGGAGCAGACGCCGCCCGAACTCGGCGCCGACATTGCCGAAAAGGGCATGATGCTCACCGGCGGCGGCGCGCTCCTGCGCGACCTCGACCGCTTGCTGATGGAAGAAACCGGCCTGCCGGTGATCGTCGCCGAAGACCCGCTGACCTGCGTGGTACGCGGCTCCGGCATGGCGCTCGAGCGCATGGACAAGCTCGGTTCGATCTTTTCGTACGAGTGAGGTCCGGGGTCACGACCCAGACGATGCCGGCCCGATGACTCCAGGCCTGTCCGCTGCGGGCAGGCGATTTTCCAGGACATGCAGAATGCAGGCTGGCTAGGCGTTACATGGAATACAGTCCTCCGCCGCTTTTCAAGCAGGGCGCCTCCGCCCGCGTGAAGGTGGTGTTTTTTTCCCTGATCGCTTTCGGCTTGCTGATCGCCGACGCCCATTTCCACAAGTTGCCGGCGATCCGGCAGGTCGTCGGCACGGCGCTCTATCCGCTGCAGATGGCGGCGGTGGCGCCACGCGACGCGCTCTACCAGGTCGCCGGCTATTTCTCGTCCCTGACGGAGCTGAAGGCGCAGAACCGGCAGATGCGCGCCGAGCAGGCGCAGAATGCGCAGCTGCTGCAGCAGGCCCAGCACCTGCTGTCGGAAAACACCCAGCTGCGCAAACTCCTGGGCACCAGCGAGCGCCTGCCCGACAAGGCCGTCTTTGCCGAAATCCTCTACGACGCCCGCGATGCCTTTACCCGCAAGATCGTGCTCGACCGCGGCGCCCAGCATGGCGTGGCGCTGGGCCAGCCGGTCATCGACGACATCGGCGTGGTCGGTCAGGTCACCCGTGTCTTTCCGTTTTCCGCCGAGGTCACGCTGCTGACCGACCGCGACCAGGCGATTCCGGTCCAGGTCGTGCGCAGCGGCCTGCGCAGCGTCGCCTACGGCAGCGGCCAGTCCGGCCTGCTCGACCTGCGCTTCATGGCGGCAAACGCCGACATACAGGCCGGCGATGTGCTGGTGACCTCCGGCATCGACGGCATCTATCCGCCCGGCCTGGCCGTGGCAAAGGTGGCGCGCATCGAAAACAAATCGACCGACGCCTTCGCCCATATTCTGTGCGTGCCGGCGGCCGGCGTCGATCGCAACCGTCAGCTGCTGATCCTGCTGGCGCAGGCGAGGGTCGCGCCGCGCCTGCCGCCTGAAGAGGGGCGCGAGCGCAAGGACCGCGGCGCCAAGAAGCGGGCAAAAGAGGCGTCCAAGGATGCGGCCAAAGACAGCAAGGCCGCGCCTGTGAAAGCGCCGGCTGCAAACCCCGCGCCTGCCGCGATCGCACCGGCGGCGCCGACGCCATCCATCCCGGGCATGACCACCGCGCTGCCTGCCTCCCGACCACCCCTTCTCAAAGGCGGCGACCGTTGAATTATCCGCACTACATCCTGCTGCCGGCAAATTCGCTGTTCATCGCCTTCAGCCTGGCGATTGCCTTTCTGCTCAACCTGCTGCCCTGGGGCCACTGGGTCGGCGTGCCCGATTTCGTCGCGCTGGTGCTGGTCTTCTGGAGCATCCATCAGCCGCGCAAGGTCGGCATCGGCCTGGCCTTCTGCATGGGCCTGCTCATGGATGTGCACGATGCGACCCTGCTCGGGGAAAACGCGCTGGCCTATACGCTGCTGTCGTACTTCGCCATCATGATCCACCGGCGCGTGCTGTGGTTTCACAGCGGCGTGCAGGCGCTGCATGTACTGCCGCTGCTGCTGGTGGCGCAGGCCGTGCAGCTGCTGGTGCGGCTGATCGTCAGCGGCAGGTTCCCGGGCTGGTTCTTTTTTCTCGAAAGCTTCAGCACCGCGCTGCTGTGGCCGCTGGTCAGCGCGCTGCTGCTGGCGCCGCAGCGGCGCGCGGTCGATCGCGACGAGACGCGGCCGATCTGATGCCGCGCCTGCCTGCCTGCGTCCGGCCTGACCCGGCGCCGTCGTCTTCCGGGTGCACCGCATGACCGAATTCAAGAATACCGAGCGCGAACTGCACTTCTTCCGGCTGCGCCTGTCGGCCGTGGCGCTGTTCGTCCTGGTCTGCTTCGGCCTGTTGCTGTCGCGCTTCATCTGGCTGCAGGTGTACAAGCACAGCGACTATGCCTCCCAGGCCGACGACAACCGGGTTTCGGTGGTGCCGGTGGTGCCGAACCGCGGCCTGATCCTGGACCGCAACGGCGTTGTCCTGGCGCGCAATTTTTCTGCCTATACGCTGGAGATCACGCCGTCGAAAATCCGCGGCGAGCTCGACGCCATCATCGACGACCTGGCAACGCTGGTGGAAATCGCGCCGAAGGACCGCAAGCGCTTTCGCAAGCTCCTGGAAGAATCGAAGAATTTCGAGAGCACGCCGATCCGCACCCGCCTCTCCGACGAGGAAGTTGCGCGCTTTACCGCCCAGCGCTACCGCTTTCCGGGGGTCGACATCCAGGCGCGGCTGTTCCGGCAGTATCCGCTGGGGCAGGTGGCTTCGCACGTGATCGGCTACATCGGCCGCATCAGCCAGAAGGATTCGGAGGGCATCGCCGAGCGCGACGACGACGCCAACTACAGCGGCACCGATTACATCGGCAAGGAAGGCCTGGAGAAAAGCTACGAAAAGAAGCTCCATGGCACCACCGGCTATGAAGAGGTCGAAGTCACCGCCGGCGGGCGCGCGGTGCGCACGCTCTCGCGCACGGCTGCCACACCGGGCAGCAACCTGATCCTGTCGATCGACATCGAGCTGCAGAAGGTGGTCGAGGAAGCCTTCGGCGACCGGCGCGGCGCCCTGATCGCCATCGAACCGGCCACCGGCGACATCCTCGCCTATGTGTCGATGCCGACCTTCGATCCGAACCTGTTCGTCGAGGGCATCGACCAGCAGAGCTGGGATGCGCTCAACACGTCGCTCGACAAGCCGCTGGTGAACCGGCCGCTGTCGGGCAGCTATCCGCCGGGCTCGACCTTCAAGCCGTTCATGGCGCTGGCCGCGCTCGAACTCGGCCGCCGCACCCCGTCCTCGGCCATCTCGGACCCTGGCTATTACTATTTCGGCGGCCACAAGTTCAACGACGACAAACCGGGCGGCCACGGCACCGTCGACATGTACAAGTCGATCGTGGTGTCGTGCGATACCTATTACTACACCTTGGCCAGCGAGCTGGGTGTCGATGCCATACACGACTTCATGAAACCGTTCGGTTTCGGCCAGTTGACCGGCATCGACCTGGAACATGAAAAACGTGGCCTGTTGCCGTCGACCGCCTGGAAGCGGGCCGCCTACAAGACGCCGCCGCAGCAGAAATGGTATGCCGGCGAGACCATTTCGCTGGGCATCGGCCAGGGCTACAACGCCTTCACGCCGCTGCAGATGGCGCATGCGGTGGCCAATCTTGCCAACGACGGCGTGGTGATGAAGCCGCACCTGGTCAAGATCCTGGAAAACGGCATGACCCGCGAGCGCACGCCGACGGTGGCAAAGGAAAGCTACCGCATCAACCTGAAGCAAAAGAATCTCGACTTCATCAAGGAGGCGATGGCCGGCGTGGCGCGCGAAGGCACCTCGGCGCGGGTGTTTGCCGGCACCGAATATATTTCGGCCGGCAAGACCGGCACGGCCCAGGTGGTCGGTATAAAAAAGGGCGACAAGTACGATGCCAAGCGGGTTGCCGAACGCCTGCGCGACAATGCGCTCTACATCGGTTTTGCGCCGGCCGACAAGCCGCGCATCGCCATTGCCATCGTGGTCGAAAACGGCGGCTTCGGCGCCGAGGCCGCCGCGCCGATCGTGCGCAAGGCCTTCGATTATTATCTGCTGCACAAGCGTCCGGCCGGCAGCAAGAGCGACGTGCCGGCGGCAGACGAAGCCGGTGCCGAAGCCCGTTCTGCCGCAGAGCTGAAGGCCGAAGCCGAATCGGTCGGCGGACCCAGGCCCGGCGCCGAGACGCAGGGCAACCAGGAGTGAGCATCATGCAGACACCGCAACCGCGTCGCGCCGCCGCCTTGCCGGGCACATCATGCAGCTGACCGAACGGCGCCGGCTCTGGCCGCTGATCAAGCCCCACCTGCTGGTGTTCGACGGCCCGCTGGCGCTGATCATCTTCCTGATCATGTCAGTCGGTATCGTCACCCTGTATTCGGCCGGCATCGATTTTCCCGGGCGCGTCGAGGACCAGATGCGCAACATCGTGGTCTCGTTCGTGGTGATGTGGATCGCGGCAAACGTCGCGCCGCAAACGCTCATGCGCTTTGCCGTGCCGATCTATACCGTCGGCATCGCGTTGCTCATTGCCGTGGCGGCCTTCGGCATGGTCAAGAAGGGCGCGCGGCGCTGGCTCAATATCGGCGTCGTCATCCAGCCCTCCGAGATCATGAAGATCGCCATGCCGCTGATGCTGGCGTGGTTTTTCCAGAAGCGCGAAGGCAACATCGGCTGGCGCGAATTCGCCGTGGCAGCCGTGCTGCTGGCCATTCCGGTGGGCTTGATTGCCAAGCAGCCGGACCTGGGTACGGCGATGCTGGTGCTGGCGGCGGGCTTCTACATCATCTTCCTGGCCGGACTTTCCTGGAAGGTCCTGATCGGGCTCGTCTTTGCGGTGGGCGCGAGCCTGCCGGTGGTCTGGAACCTGATGCACGGCTACCAGCGCGAACGGGTGATGATGCTCATCGATCCGACCTCGGACCCGCTGGGCAAGGGCTTCCACATCATCCAGTCGACCATTGCCGTGGGCTCGGGCGGCATTTTCGGCAAGGGCTGGCTGCAGGGCACGCAGGCGCATCTCGAATTCATCCCCGAGCGCACCACCGACTTCATCTTCGCGGTGTTTTCGGAAGAGTTCGGCCTGGTCGGCAACAGCGTGCTGCTGCTGCTGTACCTGCTGCTCATTGCGCGCGGCCTGCTCATTGCCGCCAGCGCGCCGACCTTCTTCACCCGCCTTCTGGCCGGCGCCATCACCATGATCTTCTTCACCTATGCCTTCGTCAACATGGGAATGGTCAGTGGTATCCTGCCGGTGGTCGGCGTGCCGCTGCCGTTTCTCAGCTATGGCGGCACCGCGCTGGTCACACTCGGCCTGGGCAGCGGCATCCTGATGAGCATCCAGCGGCATCGCAAGCTGGTGCAGAGCTAGGCCGCCCTGCACCGGGCTACGCCTGTCGCAGCCAACGTGGACGGAAAGCGCCGATGCATTCACGAAGTCATCGTATCAAGCCGAGCATTAAGCCGAGCATTAAGCCGGGCCCCAAGCCAAGCATCGAACCAGACATCGAGCCAGGCCCCAAGCCAGGCATCGATCCAGGCATCGAGCCGGACATCGAGCCGGGCATCATGCCGAGCCACCAGTGGCCACGCGCCGCCGTCGCCGTTGCCGTTGCCGTCGCACTGCTGGCTGCCGCCTGCAGCACCGTGCGCCCGCCCGCGCCGGCAGGCGAGACGGCCTCGGAGCCGGCACGACCGGCGCGGGCCGCACCGCCGCTGCCGGCGGCCGGCTCCGGCCGTGGCGGCTATTACCAGGACGATGGCCCCGGCGATGCACCGCCGCCGAACCTGCTGGCCACGCCCGATCCGGAACCGACCATCGAGCCGTATTCAGCGCGCGGCAACAAGCCGTATTCCGTATTCGGCAAGACGTACACGCCGATCACCGACAACACGCCCCTGAAGCAGCGCGGCATGGGCAGCTGGTACGGCAGGAAATTTCACGGACAGAAGACGTCGTCGGGCGAGCTCTACGACATGTACAAGATGAGCGCGGCGCATCCGACGCTGCCGATACCCTCCTACGCACGGGTGACCAACGTCAGGAACGGCGCCCAGGTGATCGTGCGGGTCAACGACCGCGGACCGTTTCATTCCAGCCGCATCATCGACCTGTCCTACACCGCGGCTCTCAAGCTCGGCTACCTCGGCTATGGCAGCGCCGAACTGGAAGTCGAACGCCTGTTGCCGGACGAGATTGCCCGCATGAAGCAGGGCGCCGGCAATGCCACGGCGGCGCTTGCGCAGGCGGCGCGAACGACGCCTGCAGCAGTGCCGCAAGCGGTGTTGCCTGCCGCAGTACTGCCGCCGTCGAAGACGCCGCCGGTGGCGATGACACCGGCCTACGCCGGCCAGTCGCTCGACGATTTCCTGCAGGCGCAGGCAGGTGACGCGGCCATTGCGCCGGTCGCCGGCGCAGCCTTTGCCCTGCCGCTGAGGCAGGTACCGCAACCGTCGCAGGCCGACATGGCGCAAGCCGCGCTGACGACGCTTTCGTCCGACGACAGCCGCCTGGCGCAGTCGACGCCGTCGCGCCAGGCCGACGCGCCGCTGCCGGCACCGGCCACAGCAGCCGAAGCGGTGCCGCTGGCGCCCGGTGGGTATTACCTGCAATTCGGCGCCTATGCCCAGGGCGCCAATGCAAACGCCCTGCGCGAGCGCCTGATGCAGGCCTGGCCGGTGTCGCTGCCGGCGCTCGAAGTCCAGCAGAGCGGCGCGGTCTACCGGCTCTACAGCGGGCCGTACGGCAGTCGCGATGCGGCGCTGCAGGCAGCCGCGCTCAGCAGCAATGCGCTGGCAAAGCCGCTGGTCGTGCAGCGCTAGCCGCTCGCCTCGCCGGCGGCCTTCAGTTCGAGCGCGCGCTCGTACAAGGCGTTTTTCTTCTGTCCGGTAATCTGCGCTGCCAGTGCGGCAGCCTGTTTGAGCGGGCATTGCGCCATCAGGATCGTCAGTATGCGATCGGCCTCGATGTGGTCCCAGGCAACGGCGGCCGGTGCGCCCTCGAGGATGACGACGTACTCGCCTTTCTCGCGATGCGCCGAGGCGGTGATCCAGGCTGCGGCCTCGGACAACGCGCAGCGATGGACTTCTTCAAATAACTTCGTGAGTTCGCGCGCGAAGACGATCTGCCGTGTAGGCTCGAACCCCGCTTGCAATGCGGCGACGGTGTCGACGATGCGATGCGGCGCTTCATAGAACACCAGCGTGGCCGCCAGGCCGCGCAGCGCGGCAAGTGCGGTATCGCGCTGCGCGGCTTTGGCGGGCAGGAAACCGGCGAAATGAAATTGCGGCGCCAGCAGGCCCGAGGCGCACAGTGCCGCAATCGCCGCCGACACGCCCGGTACCGGAACGACGCGCAGGCCGGCCGCGCGCACGGCCTCGACCATGCGCGCGCCGGGGTCGGAGACGGCCGGCGTGCCGGCGTCGCTGACCAGTGCCACGCGCTGGCCTGCCCGCAGCCGTGCGACGAGGCGTTCGGCGACCTCGCGTTCGTTGTGCTGATGGGCGGCGATGAGCGTCTTGTGCAGGCCGTAGCGGGCCAGCAGCTGGCCGGTGTTGCGGGTGTCTTCACAGGCGACGGCGTCGACCAGCGCGAGCACGTTCAGCGCCCGCAAGGTGATGTCGCCGGCGTTTCCGATCGGCGTGGCGACCACATATAATGCCCCGGTCGGGTAATCCTGACGGGCGACGTCCTGCAACAGGGCGGCAGTTGAAAACGGTATTGCGTCGGCTGTGCCGGCAGGATTCAAATCAGCGTCGTTCATGGGAGCAGTCAATGTCGGGGAAAGATTTCAGGGCCAGCCGGCGCTTGCGCCTGGCAGCATCCGTGCTCGGTCTGCTGTGCGGGTTGGGCGGATTGTGCCCGGCCGCGCTGGCAAACACAACCGCCGCGGCGACGGCGGCGCCGACGACGTTTTCGAACGGGCTCGCGCAGGCAGGCCAGGCAGGCGAGCGCTACCGGCTTGACCGCGACCCGCTGCTGCAGGCGCGGCCATCACAGCAGCGCGAACCGGCGCCCGTGACGACCTTTTCGGGTGAAGCAGAGCCGCCCTACAAGCGCGGCGACGCGCTCGACACCCAGATGCCGGACGCCGGCCCCGTGCCGGGCCGGGAGTCATCCGCGCAGTCCGCACCGGGCGCGCCGCCGGCGCGCCTGCGCATGGCGCTGCTGCTGCCGCTGCGCTCGTCGACACTCAAGGCTGCCGCTGAAATGGTGCGGGACGGCTTCAAGGCCGCCCACTTGCGCGACGGCGCGGGCATCGACCTCGACGTGATCGAAACCGACGACGGCGCGCAGAACATCGTTGCCGCCTATCGCGCCGCCGCCGCCGTGCATGACGTACTGATCGGTCCGCTCTCGCGCAGCGCAGTCGGCGCCGTGGCGGCCAGCGGCGCCGTCGATCGGCCGACCGTGGCACTGGCGCAGCCGGAGTCCGGTGCAGACAGCCCGGCCGGGCTGCCGCCACGCATGCTGGTCATGGGCCTGTCGATCGAAGACGAGGCGCGCCAGGCAGCCGGCTGGGCGGCGCGCGAAAACGGCGGCGGCAAGGCGCTGATCGTCTCGACCGGCGTGGCGTGGCAAAAACGCGCCGCCCGCGCCTTCATCAGCAGCTGGCAGAGCAGCGGCGCCGCAGTCGACGTCATGGAGCTGAGCGTGACCGGCAGTTTCCTCAACGGCGCGGCCCTGGCGCAACTGAAAAAACGCCTGCAGACCGATCCGCCGGCGTTGGTATTCGTGGCGCTGGACGCGGCGCAGACGCGGCAGTTGCGCGCGGCCGTCGATCCGGGGCTCACGCTTTACGGTACCTCGCAACTCAATTCGCTCAATCTGGCGGAAGTCGCCGGCGCCGACAGGCGTCCCGAGCTCGATGGCGTGCGCCTGCTCGATCTGCCATGGCAGCTGCAGGCGGATCACCCGGCGGTGATGGTCTATCCGCATGCGCTGACGACCGGCGCGGCGCGGCGCACGCCCGACCTCGAACGCCTGTACGCACTGGGCATCGATGCCTTCCGGGTGGCCGCAGAGATCGGCGCCGGCCATGACAGCTTCACGATCGATGGCGTGACCGGCAGGCTGAGCATTCAGTTCGACGGCGTCGGCCCGGCCCGCTTCGAGCGGCTCGAACAGCAGGCCATCTATACCGATGGCGTGGTGCTGCCGGTGGCGTCCGGGCGCTGACGCCGGTCGGCTTGCCGCGATGGCCCGCTCCGCTACACCTGCCCCGATGCCGACTGCGCGCCAGAAGACCGGCGCTGCCGGCGAGGACCAAGCGCTCGCCTATCTGCAGCAGCAAGGGCTGCGCCTGGTCGAGCGCAATTTCCGCTGCAAGATGGGCGAGATCGATCTGATCATGCGCGAGGATGGCGTGCTGGTATTCGTCGAAGTGCGCGCCCGCGCCGACGGGCGCCACGGCGGCGCTGCCGCCAGCATCACGCCGGCCAAGCAGCGCCGCCTGATTCGTGCGGCGCAGTTCTACCTGCAACGCCTGCGCACGCTGCCCGCCTGCCGTTTCGACGTGATTGCCATCGACGGCGAGGTGCTGCACTGGCTCAGCAATGCGATTGAAGCCTAGCGCCTGCGCGACTGCATGCGCGCGCCCACGCGTGGGTCGGGCGCAACGGCATATAATCCGGCATCGACCATAAAGGCATTGCCGACACCATGATTAACCAACGCATCCTCGCGCACTTCCATGAGAGTGCCGAACTGAAGATCCAGGCGGCCTCCGTGATGGCGCAGCCGATTGCAGAAGCCGTCGAGCTGATGTTCGTCGCGCTTTCGAACGGCAACAAGATTCTCGCCTGCGGCAACGGCGGATCGGCCGCCGATTGCCAGCATTTTGCCGCCGAGCTGGTCGGCCGCTTCGAGCGCGAACGCCTGCCATTGCCGGCGCTGGCACTGACCACCGATACCTCGATTCTCACGGCAATCGGCAACGACTACAGTTACCAGGAAATCTTCAGCAAGCAGGTGCAGGCCTTCGGCCAGTCCGGCGACATCCTGCTGGCGCTGTCGACTTCCGGCAATTCGGCCAACGTCATCGCCGCAATCGATGTCGCGCTGGAGCGCGACATGCGGGTCGTGGCCCTGACCGGCAAGGGCGGTGGCGCCATCGCCAGGCGGCTCACCGGCGCCGATGTCCATATCTGCGTGCCGCACGACCGCACGGCGCGCATCCAGGAAGTCCACCTGCTGGCAATTCACTGCCTGTGCGACGGCATCGATGTCGCTTTATTCGGAGGAGATGCACATGACTGAAACAATGCGCCGGCTGCGCCCTTTGCGGCGCTTGTGCCGATCACGGCCGCTTGCCGCCATCGTGCTGGCAACGGCCCTTGCGGCAAGCCTGCAGGGATGTGTCGAGATGGTCGTCGGCACGGCCGTCGTCGGCGGCATCGCGGCAAACGACCGCCGCACCCTCGGCGCCCAGACCGACGACAAGGCGATCACTATCAAGGCCGAAGCCGGCATACCGCGCCTCATCGGCGACGCCGGCCATGTCAACATTGCCTGCTTCAACCGCAAGGTGCTGCTGACCGGCGAAGTGCGCGACGAGGCCACCCGTGCGACGGTGGAGCGCGAGGTCGGCAGCATCCAGGGCATCCAGGGCATCGTCAACGAACTGGAAATTACCGGTCGCTCGACCTACACGGCGCGCGGCAACGATGCAATCCTGACCGGCAAGGTAAAAGCCTCCTTCGTCGATACCCGCGATCTGTCGGCGACTGCCATCAAGGTCGTCACCGAACGCGAGACGGTCTATCTGATGGGCCGCGTGACGCAGCGCGAAGGCCAGCGGGCAGCCGAAGTCACGCGCGGCGTGAGCGGCGTGCGGCGGGTGGTCAAGGTGTTCGATTACATCAACGAGGACGAACTGCGCGAAATCGACAAACGCTCCTGATGCAACGGCGGGCGTTCCGACCGAAGCTTGCGCGAACCCCACCGGCAGCGATTTTTTTCGATGCTATATTTAAGCCGCCCGGCGTCCGTCGGGCGGCTTTTTTTCTGGGACAGACATGACAACGTGGCTGATCTTGCTCGCCTGCGTGTTGCTGCCGATGTTCTGGGCCGTCGGTGCCTATAACCGCCTGGTGGGCCTGCGTACCGGTTTCAAGGCGGCATTCCTGCAGGTCGATGCGCAGTCGAAACGGCGGCACAACCTGGTGCCGGCGCTGGTCGACAGTGTCAGAGGCTACCTGATGCATGAGCATCCGGTGCTCGACGGCGTCACCGCTGCGCGCAACCAGGCATTCACCGCAAGCGTGCTGGCCGCCGACGACCCGACCGACGCGGCAGCGGTCGACTGCATGGCCGCTGCCGAAGCCGCGCTGGCGATCCGCCTGGAACAACTGCTGACCCTGTCGCATGGCTGTCATGCACTCTGGAGCGACGCCGCCATGCTGGCGCTGGCGCGCGACCTGGGCAGCACCGAGAGCCGGCTGGCCTTTGCGCAGCAGGCCTACAACGACAGCGTTGCCCGATATAACCAGGCAATCACGCAGTTCCCGGGCTCGATGCTGGCCACCCTGTTCGGCTTTCGCCGCGCCGCGCCACTGCAGGCGATCCGCAGCGCCGAGGACCGGCGTGGCCAGAACCGCGCGCCGCTTCAGCAGCGGCCGTAAGACCCGTGCGCGACGGCGACACACGCCGTGCCGCAGTGTTCGCATAACCTAATTACGATTCTGTCTCGGCAGGTTTTTCAAAAGCATTTTAAACTCCGGGCTCGGCAGCGCAAACGGCAGGCCGGCAATACCATTGGAGATCCAGCATGAATCAGCAACGTCGCGACGCATTGCGACTGTCCACCGTACTTGGCCTGGCAGTCGCGACAGGCTTGATGTCTCCCCTTGAAGCGCTGGCCGCAGAAGGCTGGAACAGCGCTGCGTTCGACACCAAGAATCTCAACGACACCGTCAAGGCGCTCGGCGGCCGCAGTGCTGCGCCGTCGATCCACCTGCTCATCAATGCACCCGAGATCGCTGAAAATGGCGCGGTGGTGCCGATCAGCGTCACGACATCGCTGCCGAACGTTCAACAGATCGCCATTCTGGTGGAAAAGAACCCGAATGCCCTGTCTGCCAATTTCACCATTCCGGCAGGTACCGAGGCCTATGTGTCGACGCGGGTAAAGATGGCGCAGACATCGAACGTCTACGCGCTGGCAAAGGTCGATGGCAAATGGCTGGTTGCCAGCAAAGAAATCAAGGTCACGCTCGGCGGCTGCGGCGGCTGACAGGGGCGACGGCGCAGCCGACGCGCGCCTTCGACAGGCTTGAATGAACAGGGCATGAAGCCCGGGAGACACAACATGGCAGATCCGATGCGCGTGCGCGCACTCGAGCAGGGTGGCGTTACCGAAGTCAAGGTGCTGATGCAGCACGACATGGAAACCGGGTTGCGCAAGGACGCCGGCGGCAAGCTGGTGCCGGCGCATTTCATCCAGCAACTGAGCGTGCTGCACAACGGCCGGGAAGTCCTGTCGGCGCAGTTCGGCCCGTCGATCTCGAAAAACCCTTTTTTGGGCTTCAGGTTCAATGGCGGCGCAAAGGGCGACCGGATCACGGTGACCTGGACCGACAACCTCGGCGAGAAACGCGCCGACGATGCGGTCATTGCGTAGACGCACACCGCACCGGCCGCCAAATGCCTAAACAGGAGCATCCAATGCAACGACGTACCTTCATCAAGATGGCCGGTAGCGGCATGCTGGGCATCGTCGCCGGCAGCTTCAGCAGCCACCTGCTGGCGGCCAATCCCGAACCGGTCAAGGTGGT
>JANXSS010000092.1 GCA_025356535.1 Herminiimonas sp. | reverse complement strand
GATTTGTATAACGGTTGTTTTGCCACTTGGCTTCTCCTTGTTGGATTAATTTGGCAGCGGGTGGATCAATTACATGAGAAGCCCGGCAGGTCGGAGCATTTCAGTCTATACCCTTGTCCGCGCGGCGCACGGCAAGATTGCATCGACGTGATCGATAACTGGGCAGTGCTTTGCGACAGCATTCCTGACTGCGAATCACGACACGGGCAACGTCTCGTAAGCATCATGATCTTGCCATTTCTATATTATCGCCTGGACGCGGCTGTCACGCCAATTGTGGACAACCACAGCACCGTCTGATGTTGATCACTCGCGCAAATGTCGATCGGGCATTTTGGCCGGCGAGGCGCGAATCGAGCCGGTGGTCACGGCCATGGCGCCTGACCGGATAGTGCCGTAAAACGGCGCGCAATTCATTTGATTGAAATACTGGTTCGTAGTGAAGCACTGCCGACGGCCACGAAGATTTCACGCAACAGATAAATGAAGCTGCCGATCAGCGCCAGCATGGCAAGAATGAACAGCGACGCAATGAATTTGTTGAACTCCAGGGCCAGCGAATCGCCGACAAAAAGCGCTGCGATGGTTATGCAAACCAGCAATGCGCAAGTGGTGCTGAGCGTAATTGCACGATTGATGAGATGCGTACGCTCATACAGGGACATCAGTTCGGCGCGCGGCCTGCCGGCATCGCTGACGGTTCCCGAGTCAAGGCGATCTTCAAGCACCCGGGAACGATCGATGATGCGTGCAAGGCGATTGGTCAGCACCATCAGGTTCGTGCCCACGCCAGTGAGCAGGAAAACCGGCGCGATGGCGAGCTGGATGGTGTGGCTGACATTGCCGAGATAAATAGTCATGAATTGTCGTTTCGAGTGAAAGACCGGCATCGACGGCGCCCGGTGGAAGGGTTGGCATTTTAGCAGGAACATCCGCTTTCACAAGTCGGCAAACCCGCACGCCGGGCGTAGCATGCCAAGCGTGACGACCTTGGATCAAAAGCTCTTGAGGCCATGCCTTGGCATGGCAGTCCTGCACATCGCCGGCCCCGTGCAGTACCTGACGCGTTGCGTGCGCTTTGTTTTCGTGCGGATATAGATGGTTGTTCAGTAACCATAAGTCTAGGCAACCGCTATAATCAAATTCGGCACATGAAGATTGCCGCAGCGCTGTTTTACCAATGAAACTACTGCGAATGCAGAACACCTCATTCAAATAGCCTGCCGGAAACCTGACAAGCGCCGTTCATTTATGCAACAAATAGTCACGACGCAATTTTCCGTAGCGTCTGGATGTCGGGCTGCAGCACGGCCAACGATTGCAACGTCCTTGCCTCGAAAAACCGCGCCGCTTTACATGGTTCTGACCGGATCTGCCACTTTGGAGCATTTATGCTGACGCCGCGGCCGCATCGCATCGGCACCGCGCACTTGCCGCCGCTTGCCAATACACAGGCGCCTTTCACGGATCTGGCGGATCCGATTGCCGAGGCGCGGGCCGAACGGCTTGCGCAGGCAGAAGTTACGGCGCGACGCGGTACGGTCGAAACCTACCTCGATTTCAAGGGCTACGAAGTTGCCTCGGTCTGGTCGCATGGCGTCTATGCGCTGCTCGAACGCGATCCGCTTGCGGGCCCGCTCGCTCGCGACGACTTCATTTTGCAATATGTACATCGCGACGACCGACAAAGGTTGACCGCAGCGCTCAGGGCGGCGCGTGCCGGTGATGCCGGAACCGAACTGCGTTACAGGATCGTTACTCCTGGCGAGCGCGTCCTCGATGTCAAGGAAAGCCACTGCCGGGTGGCCAGCGGTGCGCACGGTGACGTGATGTTCGCCGACCTCGAGGCGGTGCGAGATTCCGGCCTGCCGACCCAGCGGCTTGCACAATTGCCGGCAGCCGTACGCGCCATGTATGGCGACGCAGTCCAGGCACCGGCAGTGCACAATCTGATTGTCGCCTTTGATGCCTTGAGGGATGGCGAGCAGCGCCGGCTGTCGCGGGAAATGCACGACGACTTTGGCCAGTTACTCGCGGCAATGAAAGTCGATCTCTCGCTGCTTGAGCGCAAAGCCGCTCAACTGGGGCAGCCTGCCTGCAGACTCGTTGCGAGCCTGCATGAACTGGTCGATGCGATGCTCGTCTCGGTGCGCCGGATCATTGCGGATCTGCCTCCGCTTGCCATCGAGGAACATGGGCTTTTCGGCGCGCTCGAACGACTGGTTTGCAGTTTCCGCAAGCGACATGCAATCCTGATTCGCCTGCACACCGAGGCGACCGCCACCTGCCTGTCCAAAAGCCTTGAGCTATCCGTCTACCGAATCATCCAGGAAGCACTCAACAACATCGTCCGGCATGCAAATGCGCGCAACGCCTCGATCAGCCTGCGGCAGGCCGGCAGCAACGTCCTGATCGTGATTCAGGACGACGGGCAGGGAACCAGCGCCGCACAGACGCGCAAAAGCGGTTCGTACGGTCTGGCTTCGATGCAGGAACGGGTTGCAGCGCTCGATGGCGTCATTTCGATCAGCGGCGACAAGGGCAATGGAACGTGCATCCAGATCGCAATCCCGGCAAATGCATCGGCCGCGGCGCCTGTGACCTGAAGCGATGCTCCGGCAGAATCAGACGCCGATGCATCGTACCGGCATTTTTCGCCAGCATGACATCGCGTTCCGACTGCGCCCGATCTGAGCGCGCCGAATTCAACCGCATTTGTAAAAACTCAAGCTGCAGCGACCCCGCTTTGACACGGTTCCGGAACGCTCGGCCATGCGACCCATTCAAGCACTGAACCGGCTTCCATGATCCGGACAATTGGCCCAGGATCGAAAGCGTAATGTGACGAACTGCCAAGATTTGAGGTTTGAAGTCGAGGCACCGGTATGTATCTGCTCTAGCATACACGGCGACATGGACAGCCGTTGCAGTGCCGGGTAGCTGCATCGGTGCCGAACCGGGTTGGCGCTGTCACCAGGTGAGTCGCAATTGCACGCCCGGGTATGCCAGGCTTGGCGCTTCGGCCAGTGGATTAATTTTATAAAACGATGTCAGACCATATCGCCCTCCCCGTCATGCTGGCCACAACGCAGTACGTAACGTCGGACGGTTTCCGCACCGACCTGGTCGGCGAATGGCTGGCCAGGCTGATCGCATCGACCGACAACGGCGTGCTCATCGTCGATCACGAGCAACGCATCGTGCTGATCAATGCTGAAGCGAACCGGATGTTCGGATACCAGGCGGCGGATCTGTTGCAGCATCCGCTGGAGTCATTGCTGCCAGAGCACATGCGCAAAGCATACGTTTTTCATATAGGACGCTTTGCCGCGACCCGCGTGGCCGGACGTCGGCTGCGCATAAAACTCGACCTGCAGGGGCTTCGCTCGAGCGGCGAAGAATTTTATGTCGGCACCTCGCTTTCACGGTTGATCGTCAACCAGGAGACTTACCTGTCGATCATCCTGAAAGAGCTTACCGTTGCACAAAGCCCGAACGTTTCACTGTTCGGTAACCCCAGGCTTGCCGGCTCGTCGCAACAGGCTAATGAAATCGAGAAGCGCCATTTTGCGCGGGCGCTCTATGACGACGCCGGGCAATGTCTGAGCGTACTCAAGCTCGACCTCAACTGGTGTGAGCAGCAGTTCGCGCCTGCCACGATCGTACAGCGACTGACCCAGATGCAGCGACTCCTCGACGACATCATCGTCCACACCAAGAACATTGCCTCAAGCCTGCGCCCACCACTCCTCGATGATTTCGGTCTGGTTGCAGCGATCGAATGGCTGGCTGACCGGTTTCACAAGCGGACCGGCATCGGCTGCCACTTCCACTGTCGGGACGGCAAGCTGTGCGTCGGCGAAGTCGTCGAATCGGCAATGTTTCGCATCATTCAGGAAGGCCTGATGAATATAGAGCAGCATGCACAGGCACACAATGTAGATATTCGGCTCTGGCACAGCGCAGGGCAGGTGCATGTAATCGTGAAGGACGACGGCATCGGCCTCGACGAAAGCTGGGACGAAAAACCTGGCGCGCTTGGTCTCAAGGCAATGCAGGAGCGCATCGCCATTCTCGGCGGCACCATGGTGTTGCAAAGCGCCACGCCTTCGGGCCTCGCGATCATGGCATCGGTGCCATGCATATCGGCCATGCAATCGCTGGATGCATCATGATCCGCATCGTTATCGCCGACGATCACACGCTCATGCGTGAAGGCCTGAAACGCATTTTCGAAGGTGCCGAAGACATCGCCGTCGTCGGCGAAGCCGTTGATGGCTTCGAAACGTTGGTCCAGGCGAAACGCGGCGACTTCGATCTGCTCCTGCTCGACATGTCGATGCCAGGAAAAAACGGCGTGGAGCTGATCCGCCAGGTAAAGGAAATCACGCCAAAGCTGCCGATTCTGGTGTTGACGATGCATGAGGAAGAGCAATACGCGGTCCGTGCAATCCGTGCCGGTGCGCGTGGCTACCTGACTGTTGGGAATCGCTTAAAACTGGACCACGGTTTTCATCTAAAACTGACCCACCCTATTTGCGCGTAGATTACACCGCGTCTGTGGATAAGTCTTCTGGTCTGGTTCCTGGATCTCCTT
>JANXSS010000074.1 GCA_025356535.1 Herminiimonas sp. | reverse complement strand
TGTGCCAGCCAGAGCAGCTTCTGCACCACTTTTGAGTCCGGATCAAAGCCGGATTCGCGTACCCGATCGGGATTGATCTGGCGACCGTCCCACCATTGATGCGACGTAGAGAGCCGGTTGATCTGTTCGAAATCGATGCCGAGCGCGCGGCCCACATCCTTCAGCGCCGAGCGCGGCCGGTAGGTCACGAGAGCGGCAGTCAGGGCGGCGCGATGGCGGCCGTATTTTGCATAGATGTACTGCATGACTTCTTCGCGGCGCTGATGCTCGAAGTCGACGTCGATGTCGGGCGGCTCGTTGCGCTCTTTCGAGATAAAGCGCTCGAACAGCACATGCATCCGGGCCGGATCGACCTCGGTGATGTAGAGGCAGTAGCACACCGCGGAATTTGCCGCCGAGCCGCGACCCTGGCAGAGAATCTGCTCGCTGCGGGCGAAGCGCACGATGTCGTAGACGGTCAGGAAATAGGGTTCATAGGCCATCTCGCCGATCAATTGCAGTTCATGCTCGATCTGCTCTTGCACGCCGGCGGGAATGCCGGCTGGGAAGCGGCTGGCAGCGCCGTCGTAGGTCAGCCGGCGCAGGTAGCCGGGCAGGGTTTCGCCGGGTGGCGCGATCTCTTCCGGATACTGGTAGCGCAGTTCATCGAGGGAGAAAGTGCAGCGCTGCGCAATGGCCAGCGTCTGCTGCAGCAGATCTGCCGGATAGATGCGGCCCAGGCGCAGGCGCGAGCGCAGGTGCTGCTCGGCATTGGGCTGCAGGTCGAGGCCGCATTCGGCAAGCGGGCGGCCGAGCCGGATCGCGGTCACCGTGTCCTGCACGGGTTTGCGCGAGCGCACGTGCATGAGCACGTCGCCGGCTGCGACCAGCGCCAGGCGGCTGGCATCCGACAAAGCCAGCAGCCGGTCCTGCCAGAGCGCATCATCGATCCGGTGCAACAGTTCCAGGCCGATCCAGGCGCGGCCCTTGAAAATGTCGCCGAGCCAGCATGCCTGCGCCAGCAGCATCGCATCGTCATGCGCGCGCTGCGGCAGCAGGATCGCCAGGCAATCGGGCAGCAGCGCCAGGTGCGCCAGGTCGGGTCGCTCGGCATCCGCAAAGCGTTCGGCGAACAGGTCGACGCCGTCAGCGTGAAGGCTGTCGGTGGCGCCGATGCCGCCGCTTTCGAAGTCGCTGCGGTAGAGCCGGTAGCTGCCTTTTTCGGCACGGCGGCGGCCCAGCGTGATCAGTTCCGACAGGTTGCCGTAGCCGTTGCGGTTCATCGCCAGCAGCACCAGGCGCAGGCCGCAGTCGAGCGTAATATCCGTGCCCAGGATCAGGTGCAGGCCCAGCTTCCTGGCCTCCACATGCGCGCGCACGACGCCGGCCAGCGAACATTCGTCGGTAATCGCCAGGCTGGCATAACCCAGCGCATGGGCCCGCCCAACCAGTTCCTCGGGATGCGAGGCGCCGCACAGGAACGTGAAATTGGAGCGGCAATGCAGTTCCGCATAGCCGGGCAAGCGCTGCGGCGGCGTTGCCTGGGGCGTTGGCGGCACGGCCGGTGGCGCGTCCGGCGGATCGACCGGCGCCGGGTCGCAGGTGCCAGCACTCATGCAAAAAAACCATGCAGGAACCAGTCTTCTTGCGGCCCCTGTCCGTCCGGGCGCAATTTGAAAATCCACAGCAGCACATGGCGGTCGTTTTCGGCGATGTAGTAGTCGCGCAGCGCCAGCGCATCGTCCCACCAGCCGGTCTCGATGCGCTCGGGTCCGGCTAGCAGGATCAGGGGACTCTGGTAGAACGGCCGGTGCTGGCGTGTGAGCAGCGCCAGCGGTTGCGGCAGCAGCCAGCCGGGACGCATGGCGCAGGGCAGGGCGGTGTTGCAGGCGGCAGGACTATTGCCGCTGCCAGGGCTGCCTTGCGCGCTGCTTTTGCCACTTGCGGCATGACTGCCGTTACTGCCCGGCGCACGGCGGGCCGCCATCCTGCGCTGCGACGGCACGGCGCTGGCATGGCTTTTTTCGGGCCGGTGGTCGGCGCTGGTGGCCAGCAGGCGCACGGCGTCGGTGCCGAGCCGGCTCTGCAGGCGTTCGATCAGGCGGCCGATGCCTTCGATGTCGCTGGCAACGGTTGCAAACAGTTCGGTGTTGGGCGCGGCCTGCGCGGCGATCCGGTCGGCAATCAAGGCGATCTCGACCACGGGTGCGACCAGCGTCACATGCGCCAGCCGTTCGCGCAGCAACAGGCCCAGATGGTCGGCATCGCGGCTTGGCGCGGCCAGCACGATCACCACCGGCGTGCTGGCTGCAGCAGTACTGGCATGGCCGCTGGCGTCGCGGCTGCGCGCCGGTTCGTGATGCAGCCACAGCGTGATGCCGGCCACCGCTGCATGGCGCGCGGTGAGCCAGCCGGTCAGCTGCAGCAGCAGGCGGCGCGCAGCAAACAGCAGCGCTTCGGTGTTTTCCACACGGGCCGGCAATTCCAGCTTCAGGTCGATTGTCTGCGGCGCTTCGAACCAGCGGTGCGCCTCGACCTCGTCACCGTAGGCGCGATCGATTTCCTGCAGCAGCGCCTTGCCGAAGCGGCGCACCACGCCACCGCGCGGCAGCCGGCGCAACTGGCCCAGGCTGGCGCAGCCGATACCGCCCAGGGTCGGCAGGTGCGCCTGCGCCGCTTCCAGCACCCGCAGCGGCAGCGCGTCATACAGCGCGGCCGCGTCTGCCAGCGACTGGCCGGGCAAGAACAAGGTGGCGCGCACGCCGGTGGCATCGATCGGTGTGAGCGCTGCGGTCTGCGCCAGCAGCCAGGCGCCGGTGGCCGTCGGCGCCGTCGCCCAGCATCCCTGCAGGCCGAGTTCGGCAATGCCGCGCGCCAGCTGCGCCAGCAGTTTTTGCAAGCCTTCGAAAAGCCGCAGGCTGGGCGCGACTTCGGCGATCAGGCCGCAACCCAGCAGCGTGCTGCGCAGCGCCACCTGCGGCGTGAAATGCAAGGCCCAGAGTGCTGCTTCCTGCAGCGCCTGCTGTTCGCGCGGCAGATCGCGCGCATGCACCTGCAGGTCGGCGGCCATGCTCCAGGCATTGGCTTCCGACATGCCCAGGCGGATACCGGCGTCGAGCGCCGCCGGATTGCACCAGCCGACACGTTTTTTTTGCGTGACCACCAGCGCTGCTGCCGGCGCCTTCTCCGCGCCCTGCGCGTGCTGCCTAGGCTGCGATCGCAGGATCGTGTCGAGCGGCAGTTGCGGCAGGTGCAGGGCGATCCACAGCATGGTCGGAAACAGGGGTAGAGGAAAAAGAAGCGCCAGCCGGCATGAAGCGGCCTGCCAGAGACGAGGCGCTGCGCTGCGCGAACGGTTTTGCAAGCGCCGGCGGCACCGGCAGAGGCAACAGGAGCGGTTGCACGAAGACCGGGCCGCGGCGCTTGACGATGTCGACTTCCATGCCGCCGCACTGGCTGGCGCGGCAGGCAATGCGCAGCGGTGCCGGCGACGATTCGCGCTGCGCGGCCACCGGCCGGAACACGAAGCACAGGCCGTCGCCGCTGCCGGCGGCCAGCTGCAGCCGGCGCAGGTGGTCCGGCCGCGCCTGCGGCAGCCAGCACAGCAGGGCGCCGAAGCTGGCGCTTTTGAGGGTCTGTTCGACGGCCCAGATGCGGTCCATCGGCTTGTCGGTCTGGATCAGCAAAACCCGCTGCAGGTCCAGACCGAGTTCGGCCAGGGCCGGCGCGAAGGGAATATGGGGCGGCGCCAGCAGGATCACGGTCTTGCCGGCCTGCGTCAGGGCCGACAGGGTCGGCGCCAGCAGGCGCAATTCGCCGATGCCGTTTTGCGACAGCAACAGTTCGATCAATACCGATGCCGGCCAGCCGCCGTTCGGCAACTCCCGGTCCAGCGCTTCGTAGCCGGAGGGCGTGGCACGCGACTTCGAGGCGCCCATCTGGCTGGCACGCCAGACCGAATCGGGCAGCGTCGCCATCAGGGCAGCGGGCGAATCAGGCGCGCACGCCATGGCGCCGGCTGCCTGCAACGGCAGCAACGCATGCGCCGCCCGGGAGTCGGTGGCGCCGGCGGAACGCAACGGCCGGGATGCGGCGGCACTGGAAAAGGCGATCATCGAAACCTCCTGTCTGTATGGATGGCCGGCAAAAATGTCCGGCAAAAACGATGCGAGGGGAAACTTCATGCCGAAAAAACAGGTTCTCGGCAGGAACAATATGGTTACCAATATACTGTATAAATACACAGTATAAAAGGGTGGGATGAAAGAATTGATACGGTTGCGCAGTTGCCGGTACAGCAAAGCGTGATGATGCCGTTTTAACAATACTAACGAAAATCGACGGCTGCAGAGACATTGCACACCATTGAAGTTAATATTTTATTAACTTTTTCGCTACCTTATGCCCGCGCTTTCGCCTGCCGTATTGCCGACGTTGCCTTCGCCCGAATCCTTGCGGTTTTTTCAGTCCGTAGCGCGGCATGTTCCGGGTCGCACGCCATCCTTTCGGAGATGGTTTGGCGCATGCATCCTGTTGCTGACACTGCTTGCGGCGGCCGCCGGCATGCGGGCGGCACAGGCTGCCGGCATCGCCGCTCTGACCCGGCCGAGCTGCGATCCGACGATGCAGAGCTGCGCCCCCGGCGTGGCGCCCGCACCTTCCCCGCAATCCTGCGGTCCGGCGGCCGGTGGCGCGACTGCCTGCGGTAGCGGGCCGGCAACGCTTGGCAACCAGTCCGGCACCAACCAGGGTGCCGGCAATCCCATCAACGTCATCAACGGCAACAAATA
>JANXSS010000375.1 GCA_025356535.1 Herminiimonas sp. | reverse complement strand
AGCGCCCGGGTTTGCTCAAGGTAGGCCGCGACCAGCTGATCGAAAGTGACATTGCGTGCCGCAGGATCGTTCACATCAGGTGAAATCGATGCAGTTTTTGGTGTCGGCCCGAGCGCGCCGGCGACGAAGCGCGGCTTGTCCGGCGTCGAATACTTGTCGCAGGCAGCGCGTGCCAGGCGCGCGGCGGCCACGTTCATCTCGTAGGCCAGATGACCCATCTGGTAGTCGTCCTGCGCAACGGACGTCGCGCCAAAGGTATTCGACTCGATCAGGTCGGCGCCGGCCGCCAGGTACTGCTCATGGATCTCGCTGATGATCTGCGGCTGGGTCAGGGTCAGCAACTCGTTGTTGCCCTTGACGAAGACTTCCCTGCCGGGTGGCGCGAAGTCGGCAAAGCGCGCGCCGCGGTAATCGGCTTCCGACAGATGATATTGCTGGATCATCGTTCCCATCGCGCCGTCGAGCACCAGGATGCGGCGCGTCATCAGGTCGCGCAGCAGGGTTTCGGTGGCTGAAACGGGCGCCACCGGAGTGACGGGTACGGTGGCAGGCGGGGCGTCGCGGTTCATGTCTTTTCCAAAAAAATAACCCGGAGCTGCGAAAGCCGGTCCGGGTCATTTCCACGAGCCGCTTTAGCAGTATTTGTTAGTGGGACTTGCACCCTGGCGCCCGCAAGCTGGTTTGACTGGGAGATCAAATCGGCGCAGCCGAAATTATACGTCAAATCATCGGCCTTGCCCGGCACCGGCGGGCGCCGGGCAAGGCTAGCGCAGGCGCAGTCCCGCCATCGGAAAACCCTTGATGAAGTCGCCTGCGGACAAGCGCTTGCCGCCGGGCTTTTGCAATTGCGTTACTTGCAACACGCTTGCCGACGACCCCGTGCCGCAGGCGATCAGCACGCCCTGTTCGGCGCTGGCCGCCAGCACCGTGCCGGCGGCAACGGCGGCATCGGCCGCGCCGGCGTCAGCCGCAGCGGGCCGGGCCTGCCACAGCTTCAGGGCGGTGTCGCCGGCGTGGGCGACGGCGCCGGGAAAGGGATTGAAGGCGCGGATCTTGCGCGCCACGGTGTCGGCCGATGCGCTGAAGTCGAGCGCGGCTTCCTCCTTGAGGATTTTGGCGGCATAAGTGACGCCGGCGTGCGGTTGCGGCGTGGCCGGCAGGCGGCCCCCGGGCTGCGCTGCCAGCCGGCGCATCGTGTCGACGATCATGGCGCCGCCCAGGCTGGCCAGGCGGTCGTGCAGGCTGGCGGTGGTGTCGTCGGGCGCAATCGCGATGGACTGCATGGCCAGCACCGCGCCGGTGTCGAGGCCCTGGTCCATCTGCATGATGGTGATGCCGGTCTCGGTGTCGCCGGCTTCGATGGCGCGGTGGATCGGTGCGGCGCCCCGCCAGCGCGGCAGCAGCGAGGCGTGGATGTTGATGCAGCCCAGCGGTGGTATTTCCAATACGCTTGGCGGCAGGATCAGGCCGTAGGCTGCCACCAGCATGACGTCGTGCGGCGTCGCCTGCAGCAGCGCATGGGCTTCGTCGGCAACCGCCGCATGCCGGCCATCGCGGCGCAGCGACAGCGGTTGCGCCACCGGGATGCCGTGGGCGAGCGCGAAGCGCTTGACTGCCGACGCCTGCAGCTGCATGCCGCGCCCGGCCGGCCGGTCCGGCTGGGTGAGTACCAGCACGATCTCGAAACCGGCCTGGTGCAGTGCCGCCAGGGCGGTTGCAGCGAACTCGGGCGTGCCGGCGAAAATGATTTTCATTGCGATGCAATCAGAAGGAGGATTCGCCGCCGGCAAAGCGAACGTGGCGATCGGGTCGAAATCGGAACCTGCGCAACCGGGATGGCGGCGCAGCTTGCAGGGGGAACCGGTCCAGGCGACCGGTGCGGGAGGCCGGTACGTTCAGCCGGTGCGCTCAGCCGGTGCGGCGCTTGTCGCGATTGAGTTCGCGTTCTTCCTTGAGCATCTTCGCCTTGATGCGATTGCGCTTCAAGGGCGAGAGGTATTCGACGAAGACCTTGCCCATCAGGTGATCCATTTCATGCTGGATGCACACCGCCAGAAGGCCATCGGCTTCGACTTCGAAGGCAACGCCCGCCACGTCGAAGGCACGCGCCTTCACGCGCGCCGGCCGCTCGACGCCGTCATAGATGCCTGGCACCGACAGGCAACCCTCGTCGTAGACGATTTTTTCCGGGCTGGTCCAGAGCAGTTCGGGATTGATCAGCACCCGCAGGTCGCTGCGGGTCTCGGAGGTATCGATGACGATGATGCGTTCATGCACGTCGACCTGCGATGCGGCGAGGCCGACGCCGGGTGCGTCGTACATGGTTTCGGCCATGTCGTCGACCAGCTGCCTGAGACGGGCATCGAAGAGGCTGACTTTTTTGGCAACCTTGTGCAGGCGCGGGTCCGGATAGCGAAGAATCGTGAGTAGGGACATACAACTTTTGTGCAACACGGCCACAGTCTGAGAGCGTGGTTTCTCTTGCTAGTTCAATGATTTATGTGCAAAATTTGATGCCATATGACAAGATTTGTCCTGCCTGCGATGTGCGCGCCGACACCAAGTTGTGGCATCGTTTCCGCTGTGCGTATCTTCTACGTATCCACTGCGTATCTACTCCGTATCAAGCGGCTCCTGCGCATGTTTCACGCCACTTTTACCGGACATCTCATGAAAAAGTTTAGCACAGCCGCCTGCATTCTTGCTTCGACCGCAGCATTGATGTGCGGCGCCATGCCGGTTCACGCCGCCCCGGGCGACAAGCCGGCAGCGGCGGCAAGGCAGTGTGCATTTCTGGCCAATGCACCGGATCAGCACGTGGTGGTCAGGGGCGACACCCTGTGGGGCATCTCCGGCAGGTTCCTCCAGCATCCGTGGTGCTGGCCGCAGGTCTGGGAGATGAATCGCGAAGACATTCGCAATCCGCACTGGATCTACCCCGGCCAGATCGTCTATTTCGACCGTGCCGCCGGACGCTTGCGGCTGGGCCGACCGGCCGGCGCGGGCGGCTCCGCCAACGTGCGCCTGTCGCCGCAGGTGCGCATCAGCGGCCTGGACGACGATGCGATCCGTTCGATACCGGCAGCGGTGATCGAGCCGTTCCTGTCGCAGCCGCTGATCATCGAAGAAGAGGAGTTCAAGGATGCGCCACGCATCGTTGCAACGCAGGAGGGGCATGTGTTTCTCGGCATGGGCGACCGCGCCTATGTCCGCGGCGACTTGAAGGGCGCTGCCGAATTCCAGGTGTTTCGCCCGGGCCGCGTGCTCAAGGATCCGGTCTCCCAGAAGATCATCGGTTACGAAGCCGTTTATCTGGGCGAGATGAAGCTGGCGCGGACCGGCAAATCGGCCGATGAAGCCGACAGTTTCAATGTCACCGTCTCCAGGGAGGAAATGGGCGTCGGTGACCGGCTGGTACCGCTGCCGCCCAAGCCGATCATCAATTACGTGCCGCATGCGCCGCAGCAGCAGGTCGATGCGCGCATCGTCTCGGTCTATGGCGGCGTCAACCAGGCGGGCCAGAATCAGATCGTCAGCGTCAACCGCGGTGCCGACGACGGCCTCGATCTGGGCAGCGTGCTGGAACTGTCGCGCCTTGGCGCCACCATCAAGGACACGACCGACGGCAAGAAGCCGGTCAAGCTGCCCGACGAGCGTTATGGCGAGCTGTTCATCTTCCGCACCTTCCGGCATGTCTCCTACGGCCTGGTGATGCAGGTGACCAGCCCGGTACAGATCGGCGACATCGCCAAATCGCCGGAATAGGCGGTCGTGTCGGCCGCCGCGGAGCTGGCGCACTGGATACGACTGCTTGATACACCCGGTGTCGGCGTCGACACCGCGCGCAAGCTGCTGTCGGCCTTCGGTCTGCCCGCAAATATCTTCGTGCAGGAGCATGCCGCCCTGTGCGCCGTGGTCGCCCCGCGTGTCGCGGCGGCCTTGCTGGCGGCACCGACGCCGGCGACGCTGGCGCAGATCGCGCGCACCCTGGACTGGGCAGCCGGCGCCGGCAATCATGTGCTCACGCTGGCCGACGCCGGCTATCCGCCGCAACTGCTTGAAATTGCCGATCCGCCGGTCCTGCTGTATGCGAAAGGGCGCATCGACCTGTTGTGCCAGGCGGCGATCGCCGTCGTCGGCAGCCGCGACGCCACCGCCCAGGGCCTGGCGAATGCGGACCTGTTTTCAGCAGCGCTGACGGCAGCGGGCCTGACGGTCGTCTCCGGCCTGGCGCTTGGCGTCGATACGGCGGCGCATCAGGGCAGCCTGCGCATGGCTGCCGAGGTGGCCGGCGCCTGCGGGATGACGATGGACGACCGGCATGCCTGCACCGTTGCCGTCATCGGCACCGGCGTCGACGTCGTCTATCCGGCACGCAACCGCGCGCTGGCGCACGCAACCGCGCGCTGGCGCATGCGATCGCCGCTGCCGGCTGCATCGTCAGCGAATACCGGCTCGGTACGCCGGCAATCGCTTCGAATTTTCCGCGGCGAAATCGCATCATCAGCGGCCTGTCGCGCGGCGTTTTGGTGGTCGAGGCGGCGGCGCGCTCGGGCTCGCTCATTACTGCCCGCATGGCGCTCGAACAGGGGCGCGACGTCTTTGCCATACCGGGCTCGATCCACTCGCCGCTGGTTAGGGGCTGTCATCAGTTGATCCGGCAGGGCGCAAAGCTGGTCGAGTCGGTGCAGGATATCCTGGAAGAGTTGCCCGACTTCGCCGCCGCATCTACCGCCGCATCTACCGCCACGGCTGCCGCACCGGTTCCGCGGCGCCTGTACCGCAAGCCGTCTCAACAATTGCCGCTGGCAGACGCCTCGCATGACGCCGGCAAAGACGCGCCACCGACCGATCCGGTATTGCAGGCGATGGGATTCGATCCGGTGCTGCAGGATGTGCTGGCCGCACGCTGCGGTCTGGGCAGTGCGGAACTTGCAGCGCACTTGCTCGGTCTGGAACTTGACGGACTGGTTGCCCGCCTGCCGGACGGCGCCTATCAGCGCAGTGGCAGTACCAGTTAAGCGCGCTAACGTTCACTTGTCGTTGCGGGGTTTTCAGGTATGCTCCAATGCACACACCGGCACCGGCAATGACTGCATGCAGGCGCGGCGAGATTGCAGGCGAATGCCGCGACTGTCATTGCGGCAAGGGTTCAAATGATTGAAATGACAACTGGCGACACGGGTTAATTCGATCAATTCCGACGGCATGGCGAGAGCTTGTGCCGCGGCTTTCCTGGCGCTACAGTAAATTTATGTTCGACGTCCTCGTTTATCTATACGAAACATACTATCGGCCGGATGCCTGTCCGGACTCGGTTGCGCTTGCAAAAAAATTGTCGGCGGTCGGTTTCGAAGAAGAAGAAATTTCCAAGGCGCTGGGCTGGCTGACCGATCTGGCGGAAACCAACAGCGAGTTTTCCGGCCAGTATCCGCAGCAGACCGCCTTCTCGTTCGGCATACGGATCTACGTGCAGCAGGAATATGACGCCCTGGGCACGGCGGCGATCGGCTTCATCCAGTTCCTGGAAGCGGCCAAGGTCCTCAATCCGCTCCAGCGCGAGATCGTCATCGAGCGCGCGCTGGCAGTGCGTGAATCGCAGCTCTCGCTGGACAAGCTGAAGGTCATCGTCCTGATGGTGTTGTGGAGCCAGGGCAAGGAGCCGGATGGCCTGATGTTCGACGAGCTGTTCCTCGACGACGACGATCCGGAGCCGCGCATGCTGCACTGAAATTATCAGTGCGCATGAGGGTCCGATGCAACGGCGCGCCTGCCCTGACCGGCGCGCCGTTTTTCTTGGTACGGGCGGCTTGCCGTTGCCATGCGCCGCAGTTTTTGCAGCAGTAACTGTTGCCGCCGGCGTCGGCCGTGACGGCATCCATTTGTTGTTTGCACCGCCTCCTGCCAGCCGTCGCGCTATGCCGCACGCCGAACTATGCTTTATAGTGCGCGCATTGACGCGCATCTTCCGAGACCATTCCCATGACAAAAACCCTCATCATCGCCGAGAAGCCATCCGTTGCGAACGACATCGCAAAGACGCTCGGCGGCTTCACCAAGCACGATGAGTATTTCGAGTCGGATGAATTCGTCCTTTCGTCGGCCGTCGGTCACCTGCTGGAAATCGCGGTGCCGGAAGAGTTCGATGTCAAGCGCGGCAAGTGGACCTTCACCCATCTGCCGATGATTCCGCCGTACTTCGCGTTGAATCCGATTGCCAAGACCGAGTCGCGCCTGAAGGTATTGAATCGCCTGATCAAGCGCAAGGATGTCACGGCGCTGATCAATGCCTGCGACGCCGGTCGCGAAGGCGAGCTGATCTTCCGCCTGATTGCGCAGAATGCCAAGGCGAAGCAGCCGATCAAGCGGCTCTGGCTGCAGTCGATGACGCCCGGCGCGATCCGCGAAGCCTTCACCAACCTGCGCGACGATGCCGACATGCTGCCGCTGGCCGACGCGGCGCGTTGCCGCAGCGAGGCCGACTGGCTGATCGGCATCAACGGCACGCGCGCCATGACCGCCTTCAATTCGAAGGAAGGCGGCTTCTATCTCACCACCGTCGGCCGCGTGCAGACGCCGACGTTGTCGATCGTGGTCGAGCGCGAAGAAAAGATCAAGAAATTCGTGTCGCGCGACTTCTGGGAAGTGCGCGCCGATTTCGTCTGCGCCGCCGGTGTCTATGAAGGCCGCTGGCTCGATACCAAACACAAGAAGGACGAGACTGATCCGGAGAAGCGCGCCGAGCGCCTCTGGAGCAAGGCCGCCGCCGAATCGATCGTCGCCGCCTGCCGCGGCAAACAGGGCAACGTCAGCGAGGAAGCCAAGCCGACCACCTCGATGGCGCCGGCACTGTTCGACCTGACCAGCCTGCAGCGCGAAGCCAATGCGCGTTTCGGCTTTTCGGCCAAGAACACGCTGGGCCTGGCGCAGGCGCTGTATGAAAAGCACAAGGTGCTGACCTATCCGCGGACCGACTCGAAACACCTGCCGGAAGACTACCTGTCGACCGTCAAGCAGACGCTCGAGACCGTCTCGGAAAACAATAACTACTACCAGTTCGCCGCCCAGATCCTGAACAAGAACTGGGTCAAGCCGAACAAGCGCATCTTCGACAACACCAAGATCAGCGACCACTTCGCCATCATTCCGACCACGCAGGCGCCGAAGAATCTGTCGGAGCCGGAACAGAAGCTCTACGACCTGGTCACGCGGCGCTTCCTGGCGATCTTTTTCCCGGCGGCCGAGTTCCAGGTCACCACCCGTTTTACGGAAGTCTCCGGCCACCAGTTCAAGACCGAAGGCAAGGTCATGACCAATCCCGGCTGGCTCGCCGTCTACGGCAAGGATGTCGCCGCCGATGCGAGTGAAGAAGGCAGCGGCACGCTGGTGCCGGTGGCAAAGGGCGAGAAGGTGCAGACCGACAAGATCACGGCAAATGGTTTGGTGACAAAACCGCCGGCGCGCTATTCGGAAGCCACGCTGCTGTCGGCGATGGAAACAGCCGGCAAGCTGATCGATGACGAAGACCTGCGCGACGCCATGGCCGGCAAGGGCCTGGGCACGCCGGCCACGCGCGCGGCGATCATCGAGGGCTTGCTGAACGAAAAATACCTGCTGCGCGAAGGCCGGGAAATGATACCGACCGCAAAGGCGTTCCAGCTGATGACGCTCCTGCGTGGCCTGGGCGTGTCGGAGCTGACCGCGCCGGAGCTGACCGGCGAATGGGAATACAAGCTCTCGCAGATGGAGCGCGGCAAGATCAGTCGCGAAGAATTCATGCGCGAGATCGCGCAGATGACGCAGATAATCGTCAAGCGCGCCAAGGAATATGACAACGACACCATACCCGGCGACTACGCGACGCTGACCACGCCTTGCCCCAACTGCGGCGGCGTGGTCAAGGAAAACTACCGGCGCTTCGCTTGCACCAAGTGCGAATTTTCGATGAGCAAGACGCCCGGCAGCCGCCAGTTCGAAGTCGCCGAAGTCGAGCAATTGCTGACCGACCGCACCATCGGTCCGCTGCAGGGTTTCCGCTCGAAGATGGGGCGGCCGTTTGCCGCCATCCTGAAGATTTCGCGCGACGAGGAAATCAAGAACTTCAAGCTCGAATTCGATTTCGGCCAGAACGACGGCGAAGGCGAAGACGGCGAGGGCGTCGACTTCACCGGCCAGACGCCGCTTGGCGCCTGCCCGAAATGCGAAGCCGGCGTCTATGAAATGGGCCTGGCGTATGTCTGCGAGCACAGCGTGGCCAAACCGAAGACCTGCGACTTTCGCAGCGGCCGCATCATCCTGCAGCAAGAGATACTGCCGGAGCAGATGGTCAAGCTGTTGAATGAGGGTCGTACCGACCTGTTGCCCGGTTTCGTGTCGCAACGCACGCGCCGGCCGTTCAAGGCGTTCCTGGCAAAAGGCAAGGATGGCAAGGTCAGTTTCGAATTCGAGCCGCGCAAGCCGAAGGCGCCTGGCAAGGGCGCTGCAGCGGCAGCGCCGGCAGAAGGCGAAGAAGCCGCAGCGGTGGCCGTGAAACCGGCATCGACGAAAGCCGTTTCGAAAAAACCTGCTGCCAAGAAGATCGCCACCAGGCTCGAGGCAGTCGCGCCGGCAGTCAAGAAACCGACGCTCAAGAAGGTGCCCGCAAAGAAGGCTGCCGTCAAGAAAGTGGCTGCCAAAAAGACACCGGCCCGGAAAAAAGCCGCCTGACAGCGTAGCCGGCGCGCCCGGCTGCGCCTTCCAGGTGGCAAGGGGCGTGCACGCTTGCACACGCGTTCCTTCCGGATTTTTCATGTTCGCGGCGGCAACGGTGTGCCTGATGCCAGCACGCCGCAGACCCCACCGGAAATTCGTGCAGCATCGTTCGATGCGAACCGCACAGAAAAAACCACACAGCAATACAAAGCGTTGCCCCTGAAAATCTATGCCCGCATACTGTCCGAGGCATTCTGGTTCGGCATCGTGCGTCGTGCCGGCTTTCTCCACTCGGGCGCGCGTCATGCGCGGCGCCTTCGCAGCGTTTTACGCTTCATTTCACTCCTGGGCTTTCATGCTGAAAAATCTTACGATCAAGGTACGCCTGATCTTCCTGATCGGATTTCTGTGCTGCCTTTCGATCATCATCGGCGTGTTGGGACTGTCGAGCCTGAGCACTACCAATGCAACGGTAAAGACCTTGTACGAAGACCGGGTGCTGCCGCAGCGGCCGCTTCTTCGACCAGTGCGGCGTTCTGCTGCGTTACCTGGTCCATCTGTCCCACCGCCCGGTTGACCTGTTCGA
>JANXSS010000065.1 GCA_025356535.1 Herminiimonas sp. | reverse complement strand
TACCAAAAAACCAGCAAAGAAAGGAGATCCAGGAACCAGACCAGAAGACTTATCCACAGACGCGGTGTAATCTACGCGCAAATAGGGTGGGTCAGTTTTAGATGAAAACCGTGGTCCAGTTTTAAGCGATTCCCAACAGAGAATGCCCTGCGCGCGGTCCCACTGCTCGGTCCGGATATCGGCAGCCGCCTGGCCGATGTGGCCCATGCCGAGCTTGCCGCTTTTTGCAAACCAGTCGGCCGCAAGCTGACGTTCGGCCGGTGACCGGATCGAGCCTTCGTACTTGGTCCAGAGCTGCGACAACGCTGCGGTGGTGTCGTCGATGATCTTGAAATGATTGGTAATCGGATGGTCGTGCATCTTGGCGTAGAGGCTTACCGGATTATGTTGCAGTGCCTGCAGGATCTGGCTCCGGTTGGTTTCCATCATCGAGCGTATTTTCGTGATGTCGACTTCGTCCCGCACATCCTGCAGCGTCACGGTGCGCATGAGCTGCACCGATGCGGTCGTGTTGTGCAGGCCCAGGCTTCCAACGACGAGCAGCAATAGCGACGTGGCCACGGCCACGGCCGCGACAAGGGATTTCACCGTTAGATTTTGCACCATGCATTTCCCGAATGGTTATGAGGTTGTTGTGATCCGCATGCGCGGAATTTTTGGGCATGCAACTGATTGGTGTCTTGCACGGAGCATCCTGTCGGACACGGCCCGTCGGACCCGATGCGGCGTACGATCGACGCCGTGGAAAGTATGCGCGGCCAAATTGCTTTAAGTCAATTTTGCGCGGAGCCGCCGCAGAGAAGTTGTAGGATTGTTGCGTTTGGAGACGATGACGATGCGCGCCGGGCACACCGGTGTGGGCGTCCTGCAGCGGGGAGTGCGGCGAGCGCCGGCCGCAATGCGTGCATGGACCGGCACATGCTACTGTCCTGGCAGGCGGGCATGACGGCGCGACGGTGCGGGCGGCACGAGGTTTCGGCCGTCGGTTGCGCCGTGTTCCTGCAACCGGAGCAGGCGCGGCGTCAGGCTTTCTTGCTGCCGTCCGGCTGCAGTGCTGCGATCAGGTCGCTGCGCCACTGCCGCATCTGCGCGCCATCGAGGCCGTCGGGCGGCACCTCGCGGCGGCTGGTGAAGTCGCCATAGACGATTCCCTGCGGCACGCCATCCTGCATCAGCGACATCACGTAGAGCGACTGTGCACCAACCAGGTTGCCATACCAGTGCGGCATGAACTTCGCATAGGGCCCGCCCTGGACGTCGGCAACATACAGGCCGATTGCCTTGGCCGACACCGAGCGGAACAGGTCCTGCTTCGCACCGCCGCAGCGAAAGCGCGAAATGATCTGGTTGGCGTTGCGGCCAACCCCGGAAATGGCCACCAGTTCGGTGGCGCCGTTGGGCACGCACAAAAGCGTCATGTCGAACTGAAAGGTATCGTGGATGCTGCGCAGGGTCTGGTAGATCTGTTCGACCCGCGTCTTGCGGGCATCCGTCGGACTGCTTTTCGTCAGGCTGTCCTGCGGCGAGAGCCAGTCGGTCACCCGGTCCGAGGACTTGCGCAGCAGTTCGCGCGAGCGCGCAATCGTGCAGCTCGCCGCGGCGGCGCGCAGCAACCCGTCGAGCTCGGCCATGCAGTGCTCGATCAGTTCGGCAACCTCGCCGTCTTTCAGATGCAGCACGGTGCGAAAGGCATGCACGTCGCTCGCCACGGCGCCCTTCATCTGGTGCTCCGGCTTGCGAAACAGGGCGTCCGTTACTTGCCGTGCGAAGGCGGCGCAGTACTGATGCCACTCCAGCGGGCTGGCCAGCGCTCGCGCAGGTATCTTGTCGCCGCCGGTTTCCAGGCTTCTTTGCAATACGTCGGGAAATTTCCAGTGCAACGCCACCGCGGTACCCATTGCATCGAAGCCCATGCCCAGGCTCTGCAGCACCGCATCTTCCTCCGTCAGGTTCTCTTCGGCCTGCAATGCATGGCTGCGCACGACCTCGTCGTGCAGGTAATAGATCGCCAGCATGCGTCCCAGGTTCTGCAGCAGGCCGCACAGCTGCGACTCCTGGGCTTTCAGGCGCGGGGAATTGCTGCGCGTGAGGCCGGCGGCAAACAGGCCGCAAAAAGCTGCAGCGATGGCCTCGGCCTGCAGAAACTCTGCCTGCGCTTCGTTGATGAAGCCACTCGCTGCATCCAGCGGGGCAAGCGATGCTGCCAGCGCCTTGACCTTGTCGATGCCCAGGACGGCGACCGCCTGATCGATGGTCGACACGCTCTGGCCGGCACGTCCGCTGGCATTGGCATGGCGGATCAGCTGCGCGGTCAGGCAGGCGTCGCGCAGGATCGCCAGTGTCAGGATGCGGGTTGCCTGGATGCTGTCGTCGTCGAGTTCGGCAATCGTGGCAAGGGTGGTGCCGAAGCAGGCAAAGCCCGGGTCGGCGTCGATTTTCAGGAAAAGTTTTTCAATGACGGGCAGGACGTTCAATGCGGCAGGATCCGATAGAGGTTTGCCACGCCGTCGAGTAGGTGGCGGGGCAATTGCGAGCCTTGATTCTTGCACAGGATGACCCTGCAGGCGAGGCGAAAAAAAGCCACGAGCATGTCGTGGCTTCGATTGCCGGGCCAGCGGGCCATCGATCGGGCGCCGCCAGCCGCAATGGCGAGGTCTTGCAGGGTACGCCTGCGACCAGGTCAGCCCTGATTGCGGCGGCGGCGCACGGCCACCAGGCCAAACAGGCCAAGGCCGAAAAGCGCGATCGCAGCCGGCTCCGGCACTGCAGGCGGTGCACATTGGCCGGCCACCGCGGTCACGCATCCGGTGATGGTCAGGTTGTCGATGCCGACCTCGGAGGGCCAGTCGATGAAGGTCAGGATGTTGGTGCCGTCGAAAGTGATTTTATTGCTAACGCCAAGAGCCTGCGGGTCGATGGTCGTGCTCGGCGTCGTGGCCATGCTCCAGACCTTGTAGGTGCCGGCCAGCAGGCTCATGTCAGGACCGCAACCACTGTTTCGCTGGCACTGCGCATCGGGAAAAATCTCGTAGTCGAACTGTACGCCCGTGATCGTGAAATTTGCAAAACTCAGACTGAAGCGATCGGGATTGGCCACGCTGCCGTGTCCGGCGGTGGTGGCATTTGCCTGGACTGCGCCGAAGTTGTTGTTGACCAGGAAGGTGTCCGACTTCAGCTTGAGGACGCCGCCGTCGCTGTTGCCAAGCGTCTTGGCAACGCGTCCCTCGCCATTGTAGCTCTGTGTCGCCACGGCACCGGTCACGGCCACCGTCGCCGTTGGCGCCACGGAATTCAAGGCGGTCGTCATTGCCAGCCCGATGGCCGGTGACAGGCCGATGTTGCCAAGGCCGAAACCGGCCAGCGATGCGTTGGTGGTACTGAGGGGACGCAGGATGTTTTCGAAATCGAAGGTATAGCTCAGGGTGGAGCTTGGCTGCGGCGCCTGCTGCACGGTTGCATGTACCTGGAATGCCGCGAGTGCGACTGGAATGGCAAGCAGCAATGCCCGAAGATGTTTTGGAAATTTTTGCATCGAAAGAACCCTTGGATTGATGAGCGGCTTGGCAAGCCGCCTGCAATCTACAATTAGCAACTACAGTGCCAATCAAGAAAGGCTCATGAAATCAATGCGTTGAATGCTATGCACCGGAAAAATAGTATCAATATGTAAATTGTTCCGACAAGCAACAATTTTTCAACGAGGGTGAGGTTGGGAAGCGTTTCTGCTTTTTTTTCGATGAAACGCAATGCGCAAAAACGTTGGCACTGCCGTTGCATCCTATCGGTACAGAACTGGGCATTTACCCCGGACACAACTGCCGCTCGTGAAAAAATGCCACGATCAAATCGTGGCTTCAGAGGTTGCAGAGGGAAAAACCTGATTGCCGGTTGCGCAGGCAGCGCACGTGCCCCGGGTCAGTAACGACCGTGGCGACCGCCCCAGAACCCGAATCCGAGCCCGATCGAGACCGGTGGCGCCACATACACCGGCGCAGGTGCATAGACCGGCTGGCTTGGATAATAGCCGCCCTGGCCGTAGTACGCAGGTGGCGGGCCGTACACGGCGCAGCCTCCCAGCAGGGTTGAAACAAGGCCGGATGCCGCGATTGCTGCGAGTTTGCGTTTCACTTGTCGCTCCTTAAAGATTTTTCATTATAGGAAGCCAGATCGACAACGCCTCGATTCTTACTGTTTTTTACAGACGGCACCTAAACCGCGCAGGCCATGCTCGCCGTTCATGTGCCGTCTTCCGGAAACGCGCTGCTTGCGACGTCGCCGCCTTCGCGTTTGCCGCCGGTCCCATCGCAGCTCGCGGCACCGCACAACAAACCATGCCTAGGCGCAACGGCTTCGTAATCGTGCGCAGTCCGTGTAGCGGCATGCACGCCACAAATTATTTGAGAAAACAAAAAACCCGCATCAGCACTAGGCTAGAGGCGGGTTTCTGTACGTTGCCGGACTTCTGCAAACGTGTCTTTGGTGGTGATAGGTGGATTTGAACCACCGACCCCAGCATTATGAGTGCTGTGCTCTAACCAACTGAGCTATATCACCGAACAGCCGAAAATTATCGTTTCATTCGCTTCGGGTGTCAAGGCGCAATTCTGCGCTTGGGCAGCGGGAGGGTTTTTTCTTCTCTGCCGACTGCCGACTGCCGCGGCGCTGCC
>JANXSS010000055.1 GCA_025356535.1 Herminiimonas sp. | reverse complement strand
CCGAAGCGGCCTGGTGCTGGGCACGCTGTGCGTCATCGACCATGCGCCGCGTGGGCTCTCGCAGCAGCAGCAGCAAGCGCTGGCGTCGCTGTCGCGCCAGGTCATGTCGCAGCTCGAATTGCGCGCCAGCGTGGCGCAGATGCACAAAACACAGGCGCTGCTGCTGCATGCGGACAAGATGGCCTCGCTCGGCCAGCTTGCCGCCGGCGTGGCCCATGAAATCAACAATCCGGTCGCCTACGTCCGGTCGAACATGAACACGCTGGCAAAATATGCGAGCACGCTGCTGGGCCTCGCCGAGCGTTGCGATGAAAGCCTCGCGTTGCAGGCCCTTGCGCCGGCCGCCCACGACAGCCTGCGCGCGGCCATCGATGCGGCAGACCTGGCTTACCTGCGCACCGACCTGACCCAGCTGGTGCGCGGCTCGCTCGATGGCCTGGCCCATGTCACCGGCATCATTGCAGCGCTGCAGGCCTATGCGCCGGTCGGCCTGGCCGCGCCGCAACCGTTCGATCTGCATGAAGGCATCGAAACGGTCTTGCGCATTGTCGCGGCAACGCTGCGTGACAGGGTCAAGGTGATACGGCAATACGGCGACCTGGCGCCGCTGCACTGCATCGGCTCGCAGATCTGCCAGGTCGTCATGAACCTGGTCATCAACGCGGCGCAAGCGATCGAAGGCGAGGGCGTCATCACGATTGCCACGAGCATCGATACCGAAACCGCACGGATTTGCATCACCGACACCGGCGCCGGCATCGCGCCAGAACACCTGCGCTTCATCTTCGATCCGTTCTTCACCACCAAGCCGGTCGGTTCGGGCACCGGACTGGGGTTGTCGATTTCATACAATATCGTGCAAAAACATGGCGGCCGGATCGAAGTGGCCAGCGTGCCCGGTCGCGGCACGACATTCGTGGTTATACTGCCGCTGTACACGCCACCGGCGCACTCCGCCTGACCGGGAAACGGCGCGGCACGAGTTCGAACGCCCCATGAAAATGAAAACCAAGGCCCTCAAGATCGTTGTCATCGACGACAACCTGCATCTGCTGTCGAGCCTGGAGAAACTCTTGAAGACGCTCGGGCATACGGTGTTTGGCGCCACGACGGCGGAAGCCGGCATGCAGCTGGTGCAGCAATGCCGCCCGAGCCTGCTGATCTGCGACATTGCGCTGCAGGGCGCAATCAACGGCTATGGCGTGGCCCGCATGCTGCGCATGAATACGGCAGTCGGCGGCGCCTTTTTTGTCGCCATGTCGGGCAACAGCACGCAGGAGGACCGGGAAAAATCGGTGCAGGCCGGCTTCGACCGGCATGTCGCCAAGCCCGCGTCCCTGGCCGACATCAACGGTGTGATCGACGCTGCATGGATCCACCAGTTGCGCAGCGGGCACGCCGCATGAGGCGTTGGGCCTGCGTCAGATGAAGTGAAACCATCCCAGCACGGCGCCTGCGCCGAGCAGCCAGAGCATGTGCAGGCGCGTCTTCCAGATCACCAGCGCGCTGACGATGCTCACCAGCCAGAGCGGCCACTGGCTGGCCGGATCGTTGCCGGCGCCGGCCAGAATCCAGCCGGTGGCAATGAGCAGGCCGATGACGATCGGCGCCATGCCCTGCTTGAAGGCGCGCACCGAGCGCAACTGGCGGTTGCGGTGGCCCCATTGCGCAGCCAGGTAGGTCAGCGTCGTGCTGGGCAGGAGAATCCCGGTCATCGTGATCAGCACGCCCAGCAGGCCGGCCCACAGGCTGCCGGCATTGACGCCGACATTCCAGCCCATCAGCGCCACGAACAGGACATTCGGGCCGGGCGCCGCCTGTGCTATCGCAATCGAGGCATTGAACTGCGATTGCGTCAGCCAGTGATTCTGGTCGACCAGGTAGCGATGCATTTCGGACGTCGTCGAAATCGCGCCGCCGACCGACAGCAGCGACAGCATCAGGTACTGCAGGAACAGGCGCCACCAGTCGTCCCAGCCAAGCGCCAGGTGCAGCACCTGGGCCAGCCCCGGCTGCAAGGCCTCGTTCAAGACCCGAGCCGGCGATAGGCCAGTCCGGTTGCCAGCACGCCCAGGCCGGCCAGGACATACACCAGCGGCAGGTGCAGCAGCGCCACGGCGACAAAGCACAGCACGCCCAGAGCACCGCACCGCCAGCGGCCGAGCGGATTGCTCTTCAAGGCGCTCATGAGCTTGAGACCGGTCGCCGCGATCAGGCCGGCGGCAACGGCGCTCATGCCGCGCAGGGCGCCGGCCACATCCGGATCGTGCGCGAAATGGGCATACACCAGCGCCAGCAGCAAAATCACCACCAGCGGCACGGTGAGCATGCCGGCCAGCGCGGCGAGCGCGCCGCGCAGGCCGAAGTAGCGGCCGCCGAGCATCAGCGACAGGTTCACCACGTTGGGCCCCGGCATGATCTGCGCAACGGCCCAGTCCTCGAGGAATTCTTCCTGCGTCAGCCAGTGCTTCTTTTCCACCATCTCGCGCTGGACGATGGCCAGCACGCCGCCAAAACCCTGCAGCGCCAGCAGGGTGAAGGATACGAACAGGTCGGTCAGGGAGCGCGGCTGGGGACGGCGGGGGGCGTCGATTTCATGCATGCCGAAATTATCTGCGATTTGACGCGCCTGCGCGGAACTTTCGGGCCAGCAGCGCAGCCCTGCCTGCAATCAGACGGCGCCGGCCGGTCGCAATCCGCTGCCGCGTGGCGCCGTGGCGCTGCGGTCGCTGCCCGGAATGCCTGCGGTGCCGTCGAGAATGAGCCGGGTCGCCTCGGCGGGCGCATCCCAGTGGGGGAAGTGGCCGCAGTTGTCGAACCAGTGCAGTCGCGCATCCGGAAACAGTTCGATGGCGCGCCGCGCCTGCAGCGGAAAACAGACGCGGTCCTGGCGGCCCCAGCCGATGACCAGCGGCTTGATGATCGATCCTGCCGGCGCACCCTGCTGCGTTTCGCCGTAGGCAAGTTCATGGAGCGTGCGGTCGAGCGACTCGGCGCCGACGTAGCTGCGCAGTTCGTCGAGCACCACCGCCGCATCCAGCGCCCAGGGACGCGCCGAGAACTGCGGCAGCATCAGCGTGCGGGCGATCTTGTGGTTGGCGATCAGGTCCAGGTGCGCGCGCAGCAGGCGCAGCGTGCGAATCGACAGCGATACCGACGCGTACAGCGCGTGCCGCTCCCAGCCCCGCCAGAAACCGCCGGGATTCAGCGACACCACGCCGCCGACGATACCGCCGCGGCGCGCCAGTTCAAGCACCAGTCGCGCGCCCATCGAACTGCCGACCGCATCGATGCCGCGCAGGCCGTGCAGGTCGATGAATTCGGTAACGGCATCGGCCAGCATCGCCATCGTGACATTGCCTGGCAGGGCAGGCGTCGCACCGAAGCCCGGCAGGTCGATGCCCATGACTTCGCGCTGGGCAGCCAGGCCGGCAAGGATCGGATTCCACGACTGCAGGCTGCCGCCGAGACCGTGGATCAGGAGCAGCGGCTTTCCACTCCCCCGGACTGCGTAATTCATGTTCATGCAAACTCCGAAAGTAGGGGTGGCGAAGGCGCTGCGGAATGCACTGCAGAAGGCACTGCGGCTGCATCATGCCTTCCATTTTATCGACGAAAAAATCCGGTTTGCGAACGCATTGAAAATATTTCCGGGGTGTTGCAGACGATGTCGAAATCGCATCGGCTTGGTTGACAATCGTCGTGCGATATCCAGAAATCGGAACCATTCCACGCGGCGCCAGGAACCTGTCCTGGTTGCACACTGCCGGGTCGGTAACCTTGGCGGTGAAGCCGGTGTCGGGAAGTGCACAGATGTGCTTTTTTATTATCTGGATAAAAATGATGTTTTTCAGAAGCATGGATTTTGCAACGCAGCACTTTCAGGTTTTGGCCATTCGAATCACGGACGAAAAATGGAGTGTGCAGATGCAACGAAAATGAATTTCAAATGGCGCTGCCTGCTTCGTTTATTTACTTCGGGAAAATACATTTATCCTTCCCGAAAAAATTTTCTGGTAATTCTTATTAGCAACTACTGGAATTGTTCGGAGGATAGTCATTTCGCTTTTGCAGTCGCGGGATTGCAAAAGGCAGCCGGATTTTTTTGCGGGATCGTGCTGGTGCAATGCCGGCCGTGCGCAAAAAAGACGCATGTTTTTGGAATTACCTGGGTCGAACTTTGAACTGTTTCACAATGCGACGATCAGTAACGGTGCGGAAGAGCACTTGGATCGCAAAACGTCGCGTTCAAGAAGCCGCGCATAGTGCGGAATAGAAAAAACCGGATACCGGTTATTGCCCGATTCAATTGCTTTCATTGCAATAAATTTGTGGCGTTCCGGACCGGCCCCTGTGTTATCAGCGCAGGTGCCTCATTAAAGCGAGCAAACAAGAGCCTCGACGTTGCAGTTTGACGATGCGCTTCTCGTTGCCAATGGTTGTACAAAAACGTGGCGTTGTGCTGCAGGCGGCGCGGTGCGCCGTGCCCAGAGTCGAGAACTTTCCGGCATTTCTGCATGCAGGCAAAACAATGGTGCGCCGAGGCGCCCTTTGCCGGCAACAGGCTAAAGCTACATTCATCGTGATGTTCGAAGAAGGATCTCGCTTGCGTGCGCCCCCCATGCAAGCAGGACCGGCAAACAGTTTAGGAGCAGGAATGAATCATCCAGAAATCATGCAAGCACCCAACGCACGCGCGGCCAAAGTCAAAATCATGCAAGATCAGGACATTTCCTGGCTGGTAGAAGTCGTCATCACGCAAGAAAAACCGGCCCCATCCCGGGGCGATGCGCAGGATGGCATGTTTGCCTGTGCGTTTGCGCCCATGCAGGCAGCGCCCAGGCTCGGCTAGCGGGCGCCGTTCCTCCCACCGGCCTGTCAGCGCAAACGGTAGCCGGCTCTGAAGCCGCCCCAGTGGCGGCCATTCACATGCAATGGCACCGACAGGTCGTGCATGACTTCGCCGGTGTCGCGCATGTAGGTCTGCAGCAGGAACGGTTTTGTATTCGTGCCGGAACGTTGCCCGGTACGGTCGTTGAAGATGCGCTTGGTGCGGTTGTTGGCCAGGTCGATGGCCTGGTTGCCGGTCAGCGGCTGGCTGAACTTGCGGTTGTGCGTCGGCCAGTAACCGTTGTTGTCCATTGCGCCGCAGTACGTCAGGCATGGCAACTGCACCAGCAATGCTTCCTGGATCGCCGGCAGACTGCGATCGGTGAAGGTGTCGAACTGGGTCGTGTACTTGGGCGGGCTGGTGTCGGGAATCGGCGTGTAGGTGCGGTCGAACAGGGCCTGGCTGCTGATCTGTCCGCTGGCGATTGCCGCTTCGAACAGTTTTTCGACGCTTCGGGCAGCCTGCTGGACGGCGATACGGATGGCGGCGTGATCGGTGGCCGCGTCGAAGACGGCTGTCAGGAAATGCACTTCTTCCGCGTTTTCCGACAGGCCGACGACCGAGGCCCTTACCGCCGGCAAGGCACTGACGTTTTCCTGCATGCTGGCCACGATGGCGTTCGAGGCCGCTGAAATCGATTTCGCCGAAGCCACGTTGACCTTCGATACATCCGACAGCCGCTGCACTTCGGACTCCGACGCATTGGCCAGCCGCTCGATGTTTGCAAACAGCGTGCGCAGGCCGGTTGCCGTCCCGGTCAGGTCGCTGATGTTGTGGGAAAGCGTGGTGGTCTGCGTGGCAGCATTCTCGGCCTGGGCATGCACGCCGCGCAACATGACGTTGATCTCATCGGTTGCCGTCTTGGTGCGCTGCGCCAGGCTACGCACTTCGGCGGCGACGACTGCAAAGCCGCGACCGCTTTCGCCGGCCCGCGCCGCTTCGATGGCGGCATTCAGGGCCAGCATGTTGGTCCTGGCGGCGATCTCGTCGATCAATACCGTGACATCCTGTATCTTGCGCGACTGCGCCTGCAGGCCCGCCATCAGGCCGCTTGCTGCCTGCGCCTCTGCATGGGCACGGTCGATCTGGGCGATGTTCTGGTCCAGGGCTTCGGTACCGATCTGGCTCTCCAGGCGCACTTCGGCTGCCGCATCGAAGGCGCGCCGTGCATTGCCGGCCAGTTTCTCTGTTGCATCGACGATTTCTCCAGCCGAAGCGGCGATTGCCTGCGTTGCGCCGAGCTCATGCTCGATCCGGGCCGAGACGGTCGCCAGATAATGCGCGGTTTCGGCGCTGCCGATCATGAGCCGGTCGATGCCGTGGCCCGCCTGTGCGACAAAGTCGAGTTCCCGCCTGCGCAGGCACTGGAGTGTCCATGCCAGCGGCAGCATTGCGGCCAGCATGCCGGCGCCGGTCCACCAGGCGCCCGGTGCCTGCGCCAGCAGCCTCGGCAATGCAACCGCGATGACCTGGCCAAGCAGCAGGCCACCACCCAGGTTCAAGACAAGCAAACTGTGTCGTTTTACATTGATCATTCGAGTCGCTTCTGGCAAACCCCCGTCATGAGGGCAACAGGACACCGGCCCAGGGCGGCCGGTGCAATGTCTGGAGTTGTAGAGAAAACCTGCGGTCGTGCATTGCCGGCGTTGCGCTGAAGTCGCAGGGCGGCGTGACCGGCGCGCATGCGCGCGCAATGGGTACTTGTCTGATTTATTGAAACTCTTTCTTTTGGGAACATCAATACAACAATGTCATGGCGCGTCCTGCAGGCCGTTTGCTGCACGCCCGCCTTCCTTGCTGAAAATTCTCGGCGGAATGACTTCCGCTGATACTATGTTGCTTTTAAGACAGCAAGCGGCAATCTCCGCATCTCGCGCCCATGCAAGCTTCCCCTGCCGCCGCAAGCGCGGATGCCGCAGCAGGCAGCGCATCCGTTCTGATTGCCTGCCGCGAATGCGATCTGCTGCAGCATGACGTCGTGCTGCCCGCCAGTGGCGTGGCGCAATGCCGGCGTTGCCGTGCGCAGCTCTACCGGGATACGCCGGGCGGCCTGGACCGGGCACTGGCCTGCCTGATCGGCGGCATCATCCTGTTCCTGCTGGCCAACGGCTTTCCACTGATCGACCTCGATCTGAAGGGCAGTCACACCACCACCAGCCTGATCGGCGCCGCCCTTGCCCTGGCCGGGCAGGACATGCTGGCACTGGCGACATTGGTGGCCACCACCACGGTGCTGATACCGGCAATCGAACTGTCGGCGATGCTGTACCTGCTGCTGCCGCTGCGCCTGGGCAGGAAGCCGCCCGGCCTGGTCGACGTATTCCGCTTCGTGCAGACCCTGCGGCCGTGGGGCATGGTCGAAGTCTTCCTGCTGGGCGTGATGGTGTCGGTGGTCAAGCTGGCGGCCTTTGCCGATGTCCAGGCGGGCGTGGCGCTCTGGTCGATCGCCGGCGTGATGGTACTGATGTCGGCCATGGCGCAAGCCTTCAATCCGCGTGACCTGTGGGCGCGCATCGACGCGCTGGAGGCGGCATGACCGGCGCGACCGTTACGGCTGCAACCGCCGCCGGCGCCGGACTGCTGCTGTGTGATACCTGCGACCTGCTGTGCGCGCCCGCCGGCCCGGCCCGCGGCAGGGCGGCGCCGGCCGGCAACTGCCCGCGCTGCG
>JANXSS010000048.1 GCA_025356535.1 Herminiimonas sp. | reverse complement strand
TCCAGCGCGAGAATGAACAGGAACAGGATCAGGATCTGCGGCAGGAACACGACCACGCCGCCCAGGCCTGCAACGATGCCATCGACCAGCAGGCTCTGGAGCATGCCCTCGGGCACGATGGTCTTGATCGACGAACCCAGCGCCTCGGTGCCGGCTTTGATCAGGTCCATCGGCAGGGTGGCCCAGCTGAAAACAGCCTGGAACATCAGGAACAGCGTGGTCGCCAGCACCAGCATGCCCCACAGCGGGTGCATCACGACCCGGTCGATCCGGTCGGTGGTGGCGAGGCTGTCCACCGGCTCGTACACCGCAATGCCCAGAATCCGCCGCACCTCGCGCTGGGTGGCGAGCACGTCTTTCAGTTCAGGCGCGATCCACGGCACCGGCGCCGCGGCAGCCACCGGCACATCGAGCACTGCGAGCAAGTCTTGTGCGCCACCGCTTTGCACGCCGACGGTTTCGATCACCGGCAGGCCGAGTTCGCGCGACAACGCCGCCACGTCGACGGTGATGCCCTGACTCTTCGCCATGTCGGTCATGTTGAGCACGACGACCATCGGCAGGCCGAGTGCACGGGCTTCGAGCACCAGACGCAGGTTGAGGCGCAAGTTGGTGGCATCGGTGACGCACACCAGCAGATCAGGCGTAGCTTCGGCGCTCTGGCCGGTCACCACGTCGCGCGTGACGGCTTCGTCTGCCGACAGTGCGTTGAGGCTGTAGGTGCCTGGCAGATCGAGCACGAAGACGCGCCGGCCCGACGCAGTGCGTAGGCTGCCCTCCTTGCGCTCGACCGTGACACCGGCGTAGTTGGCGACTTTCTGGCGACTGCCGGTCAACAGGTTGAACAGCGCCGTCTTACCGCAATTGGGATTGCCCAGCAAGGCGATGCGGTTCGGCAGCGTCTCGCCGCCGGAGCTCGTGGCAGCACCGCGCCGGAATGTCATGGTAGCTTCAACCATGATGTGGAACGCCCGGGGTGACCCGGATGAACGACGCTTCGTGTCGGCGCAGGGCAAACGTCGTGTGGCCCAGGCGCACGGCCAGCGGCTCCCGGCCAGCCGGCCCGGTAGCGACGATGCGAACCGACTCGCCCGGCACGAAACCGATCTCGGTCAGGCGAAGCACGAGTTCGCGATCTTCAGCTTCGTGCGGCAGCACCACGTCGAGCACGGTGGCCCATCGGGCGGTAGGAAGCTGGTCCAGGCTTATCGCGGTTGTAGCCACTCCAATGGTTGTGATCACCCTAGAACACCCAGTTATCGAAAATGAGAATTATTCACGATAACCCATCGGGCTGCACAAAAGGGAATTACGAAACCCTATTTCACCGGAAAAAACAAAAAAAACACCGGCCACGCTGTTGCATGCCGGTGCTGCCGTTCCGCTCAAATCTTCACGCCGCCAGCAGCTGCCTCAATACAAACGGCAGGATGCCACCGTGCTTGTAGTAATCGACTTCGATCGGCGTGTCGATGCGCAGCCGCACGGTCACTTCCTGCAGGGTGCCGTCGGTGCGGTGAATGACCAGCTTGACATCCATCTGCGGCCTGACTTCGTCACCGACGACGACATCCACGACCTCGTCGCCCGTGAGGTTCAGCGTCTGCCACGAATCGGCACCCCGAAACTGCAGCGGCAGCACGCCCATACCGACCAGATTGGCGCGGTGGATGCGCTCGAAGCTGCGCGCCACCACGGCCTTGATACCGAGCAGCTGCGTGCCCTTGGCAGCCCAGTCGCGCGACGAGCCGGTGCCGTATTCCTCGCCGCCGAACACGACCGTCGGTACACCCGCCGCCATGTACTTTTGCGCAGCGTCGTAGATGAACATCTTTTCCGGCGCGCTGCGGGCGCCCCCGGATGCATCAGACTGGTACAGCGTCACGCCGCCCTCTTCCCGCGAGCCGCTGGCGTCGGGCGGAATCATCAGGTTCTTGATGCGCACATTGGCAAAAGTGCCGCGCATCATCACCTCATGGTTGCCACGGCGCGAGCCGTAGCTGTTGAAGTCGGCCTTGCTCACGCCATGTGCCTTGAGCCACAAGCCTGCCGGCGAGCTTTCCTTGATCGCGCCGGCCGGTGAAATGTGGTCGGTGGTGATCGAGTCGCCGAACAGCGCCATGATCCGCGCGCCCGTGATGCCGACGGCCGATGCGGTCGGCTGCAGCTTGAAATCCTGAAAAAACGGCGGCTCGGCGATGTAAGTCGAGGTCGGCCAGTTGTAGACCTCGCCCTGCACGCCTTCAATGCTGCTCCAGAATTTTCCCGGCTCGCTTTTCACCTTGTCGTAATTGACGCGGAACGCCTTGGCGTCCATCGCAAAACGCAGGTTGTCGTCGATTTCCTGGCTCGTCGGCCAGATGTCGCCCAAGTACACATCATTGCCGTGCGTGCCCTTGCCCACCGGCTGCGTCATCAGGTCGACCATCACGTTGCCAGCGATGGCGTAGGCCACGACGAGCGGGGGCGAGGCCAGAAAGTTAGCCTTGAGATTGGGATGAATGCGCGCCTCGAAATTGCGGTTGCCCGACAGCACGGACGCAGCCACCAGATCGTTGTGGGTGATGGTCTCGTTGATCTCGGACGACAGATCGCCGGCATTGCCGATGCAAGTGGTGCAGCCGTAGCCGGCCAAATAGAAGCCAAGTTTTTCCAGATAAGGCAACAAGCCGGCTTTCTCCAAGTACTCGGTCACGATGCGTGAGCCTGGCGCCAGCGAAGTCTTGACATGCGGCTTGACCGTCAGGCCGGCTTCGACTGCCTTCTTGGCCAGCAGGCCAGCCGCCAGCATCACGCTCGGGTTCGAGGTGTTGGTGCACGACGTGATGGCTGCGATCAGCACATCGCCGTTGCCAATGGTGACCTGCTCCGTCGCCGTATGTGTCGCGTCCTGGTCGTTGCTGATGCCATTCGACACCAGTGGATAGCGCAAATGAAGCTTGTCGGCCGGCTGGTTGAAACCGTTGGCCTCGTTCGGCTTGCTGTACAGCTCGGAGAACTTGGTCGCCATGTGGCCCAGGTCGATACGGTCCTGCGGACGCTTCGGGCCGGCAAGGCTCGGCGTGACGGTGCCCAAGTCGAGCTTGACGATCTTGGTGTAGTCGATGTCGCCCGGCGCCGGCATGCCGAACAGGCCCTGCGCCTTGTAGTACGCCTCGAACAACTCGATTTCTTCGGTGGTGCGCCCGGTGCCCCGGAAGTACGCGAGCGTCATCTCGTCGACTGGGAAAAACCCCATCGTCGCGCCGTATTCCGGCGCCATGTTGCCGATGGTCGCGCGGTCCGGCACAGCAATCGCTGCGGCGCCGGGGCCAAAAAATTCAACAAACTTGCCGACCACCTTTTCACCACGCAAGATCGCCGTCACGTACAGCACCAGGTCGGTGGCCGTGACGCCTTCGCGCAGCTTGCCGCTCAGCTCGAAGCCGACCACATCGGG
>JANXSS010000364.1 GCA_025356535.1 Herminiimonas sp. | reverse complement strand
CGAGGTCAGAGAAGCTCTTTTGCATGATGAACAGTAAGCGAATGAACACGTCGATATTGTCTCAGACCGGAGCGTTGGCGGAAACAGTAAGTCGTTAATTAATCAGTGCTTCCCTAGGCGTTGCGGCATCGACCGCTGCGCGTGCAGCGAGCAGTGCCTGCGCGACGTCTGCATGACCATTCTCGGCTGCCAGCATCAGCGCAGTGACACCATCAGACTTTGCGGCATCGACCGCTGCGCCTGCAGCGAGCAGTGCCTGCACGACGTCCACATGGCCTTTCGCCGCTGCGGCAATCAACGCGGTTTGACCATTCCGGCTTGCCGCATCGAGGTCTGCGCCTGCCTCTTGCAGTGTGCGCACCGTCGCGACATTGCCATTTTCAGCGGCCAACACGAGCACGGTCTTGCCTGAGCCATCTCTGGTTTCCGGATTCGCGCCGGCCTCGAGCAGCGCAGCCAACGCATTGAACCGGTCATGCGTTGCCGCCAGTATCAATAAAGACGTTGCCAGCGCTTTATTTTCTGCCGGCGGCAACCGCTGTGCAATCGAGGCAAATTGCAGAATCCATTGTTCCGGCATCACCTCGCGGGAATCGCCGCCGAGATTTTCCAGCACATGGGAAACGACATGCTGCAGGCTCGACAGGCGCTCTGCTGCCGTAAGCCCCTCGCATCGATCCAGGGTTTCGAATATCGTTTCCGGTGAACAGGCGCAAAGGTCCTTCAGGGCCAGTACTTCGCAGGCGCCATGCGTGTCGCGCCAAAACAGATTGTCAAGCTGCATGATGTCGCCTCCGCCGGGTGCCTCGCGGGCAAGGACGACGGCATCCTCGTAGCGGACGATTTTCTTGTCCCGCAGGTGGTCCAGCATTGTTCGGGCGATGCGGATGGGATGTTTGACAAGCTGGTACTGCTCCATGTCCGCGGCGAGGTCGAACAAATCATGCTTGCCGATGTGACCGTATTGCATGCTCAGCGCATGTTCCTGACAGGAGTCGACGGCGTTGTTGACGGCCTGTATCTTGTCACCGGGAATGGCAACCGACGGGTCGGCGCCGGCGTCACCGACGGCGCTCCAGATTTTTCCAAGATACTCGCTTGCCATGCTATCGACGAGCCTTCCGGGCGTCAGGCTTTGTTCGAGAGCCTGCCCGCACTCTTTGACATTCTTTCTGGTAATCGGACGGCCAATCGTCAACGGTGGGAACGGGTCGAGGCATTTCGTGATCCCGAAGGCATCTGCATGGTGATTGAGATATGCACTAACAAGATGGACTTCGTTGGCCGGCTCGTAGAGATGGGTCCGATGCACATGCGCGAGTGCCGTTGCCTCCGCCATGGTCGTCTTGAGCCGATCGACAGTGCCTCGTATACCCGAACGATTCGATGTCAGCGTCCGGATCGCCTCGGTCAGGGCAGCAAACAAGCCGCCTTGACAAACCAGGGTTTTTTTAGACAATTCGGCGATGACGCCGATGCGGACTTCAAGCGCAACCTTGTCCTGCGCGAGCAGCGATGCGAGATGGTCGAAGTACTGCTTGCCAGTGCTAAAAATCGTTGCGGTATGGCTGGAGTAAAAATTCTGGCCCTGATCGAAAAGACGCGTTTTGAAAGTAGTAAAGTTGTCTTCGATTTCGGCAAGTGTTTCCGGGCCGATGGGCGGGCGCACGGCCTGTGCATGCTCACGTGAAAATTGTACGAGATGATCGATCGAGGCCGTGAACTGCTCCTGAAAATTAGAAAAATCACGGTGCCTGAAAAACATATCGATGCTGCCGTATTTCCTGGCGCAGTAATGCAGGGGCAGGGGAGCCCCTGATGCGGCAGGTTCGGCTGGCTGCGCATTCTGGCGGTCAGCTTTGTAAAAGTCGGGAAGAAACCTGGCGCGCATGATATCTGAGTCGCGATGGTGGATAGCTGGCTGAGCGCCCGAATCTGATCACGAGGCAGGGCGGTTTCAAGTACCAAGTGCAACACTGGGTTAATGAACTGAATCGGGTTGAAGCTGTAACCGTTGAATGTGTTCAGTATAAACAGCCAGAGGAGTT
>JANXSS010000361.1 GCA_025356535.1 Herminiimonas sp. | reverse complement strand
CAGGAAGGCGGCATCGGCATCGTGCACAAGAACCTCACTGCGCAGCAGCAGGCAGCCGAAGTGTCGCGCGTCAAGCGGTATGAATCGGGCGTGTTGCGCGACCCTGTGGTGATCACGCCGTCGCATTCCGTGCGCCAGGTGATGGCGCTGTCAGACCAGCTCGGCATTTCCGGCTTCCCCGTGATTTACGCCGGCAAGGTGGTCGGCATAGTGACCGGGCGCGACCTGCGCTTCGAGACCCGCTACGACGTCCCCGTCAGCGAAATCATGACGCAGCGCGACAAGCTCATCACCGTGCCTGACGGCACCACGCTGGCCGACGCCAAGGCGTTGCTCAACAAGTACAAGCTGGAGCGCCTGCTGGTCATCAACGCCGATTGGGAGCTCAAGGGCCTGATCACCGTCAAGGACATCACCAAGCAGACCAGCTTTCCCAACGCCGCACGCGACGCCAGCGGGCGCCTGCGCGTCGGCGCAGCGGTCGGGGTGGGCGAGGGCACCGAGGAGCGCGTCGAGGCGCTGGTGCGTGCCGGCGTCGATGCCATCGTGGTCGACACCGCACACGGCCACAGCGCCGGCGTCATCGAGCGCGTGCGCTGGGTCAAACGCAACTACCCGCAGATCGACGTGATCGGCGGCAATATCGCGACCGGCGACGCCGCGCGTGCCCTGGCCGATGTCGGTGCCGATGCGGTCAAGGTCGGTATCGGCCCGGGCTCGATCTGCACCACCCGCATCGTGGCCGGTGTCGGCGTGCCGCAGATCATGGCGGTCGACAGCGTCGCCACTGCGCTGCAGGGAACCGGCGTTCCGCTGATTTCCGATGGCGGCGTGCGCTATTCGGGCGACATCGCCAAGGCCATCGCGGCGGGCGCCAGCACCGTGATGATGGGCAGCATGTTCGCCGGCACCGAAGAGGCACCCGGCGAGATCGTGCTGTTCCAGGGGCGCAGCTACAAAAGCTATCGCGGCATGGGCAGCATCGGTGCGATGCAGCAAGGCAGTGCCGATCGCTATTTCCAGGAATCGACCACCGGCAATCCGAACACCGACAAGCTGGTGCCAGAAGGCGTCGAAGGCCGGGTGCCCTACAAGGGATCGATCGTGTCGATCGTTTACCAGATGGCCGGCGGTGTCCGTGCCAGCATGGGCTACTGCGGCTGCGCCACCATCGAAGACATGCAGAACCGCGCCGAATTCGTCGAGATCACCACCGCCGGCATTCGCGAGAGCCATGTGCATGACGTGCAGATCACGAAGGAAGCGCCCAATTACAGGGCAGAGTGATCAGACGCATGCAACACCACAAAATCCTCATTCTCGACTTCGGCTCGCAAGTCACCCAACTCATCGCCCGCCGTGTGCGTGAAGCCCATGTGCTCAGCGAGGTGCATCCCTGCGACGTGACCGACGAGTGGATTCGCGACTACGCCAAAGACGGTTCGCTCAAGGGCGTGATCCTGTCAGGCAGTCATGCCAGCGTCTATGAAGACACCACCGACAAGGCGCCGCAAGCCGTGTTCGAACTCGGTGTCCCGGTGCTGGGCATTTGCTACGGTATGCAGACCATGGCGCACCAGTTGGGCGGTAAGGTCGAAGTCGGCCACACGCGTGAATTCGGCGCTGCCACCGTTCGCGCGCGGGGCCACACGGCCCTCCTGGCAGACATCGCGGACATCACCACACCGGAGGGCGAGGGCCTGCTCGATGTCTGGATGAGCCATGGCGACAAGGTCACCGAGCTGCCCTCCGGCTTCAAACTCATGGCCAGCACCGAGAGCTGCCCGATCGCCGGCATGGCCGACGAAGCACGGCATTTCTACGGCGTGCAGTTTCACCCTGAGGTCACGCACACCAAGCAGGGCACGGCGATCATCAACCGCTTCGTGCTGGACATATGCAAGGCACAGCCCGACTGGGTGATGCGCGATCACGTGAACGAAGCGGTAGCAAAAATCCGCGAGCAGGTCGGCGATGAAGAAGTCATCCTGGGGCTGTCTGGCGGTGTCGATTCCAGCGTGGCTGCCGCGCTGATCCACCGCGCCATCGGCGATCAACTGACCTGCGTCTTTGTCGATCACGGCCTGTTGCGCCTGAACGAGGGCGACCTGGTGATGGACATGTTCGTCGGCCAACTGCATGCCAAAGTGATCCGTGTCGATGCCAGCGATTTGTTCCTCGGCAAACTGGCCGGCGTGACCGACCCGGAAGCCAAGCGCAAGATCATCGGCGGCGAATTCGTCACCGTGTTCAAGCAGGAGGCTGCCAAGTTGACCAGCGCTGGCGCCAAGGGTGCCAAGTGGCTGGCGCAAGGGACGATCTATCCGGACGTGATCGAGTCCGGTGGCGCGAAGAGCAAGAAGGCCGTCACGATCAAGAGCCACCACAACGTCGGTGGACTGCCGGCCGAGTTGGGCCTGAAGCTGCTGGAGCCGTTGCGCGACCTGTTCAAGGACGAAGTGCGGGAATTGGGCGTTGCGCTGGGCCTGCCGCCTGCCATGGTCTACCGTCACCCGTTCCCCGGCCCCGGCCTGGGGGTGCGCATCCTGGGTGAAGTGAAGAAGGAATATGCCGACCTGCTGCGCAGCGCTGACGCGATTTTCATCGAAGAACTGCGTAATTTCATCGACCCGGCGACCGGCAAGAACTGGTACGACCTGACCAGCCAGGCCTTCACGGTCTTCCTGCCGGTCAAGAGCGTCGGCGTGATGGGCGACGGCCGCACCTACGACTACGTGGTCGCCTTGCGTGCTGTGCAAACCAGCGATTTCATGACGGCC
>JANXSS010000460.1 GCA_025356535.1 Herminiimonas sp. | reverse complement strand
GGCACGACATCGTTGTTCGACTTGACGACCACCCCGGCGGCGTATGCCATGTAGCCGAGCAGCGCGATGAGGCCCAGCAGCACGGTATAGGCCGGCAGGAACACCGCATTCTTGCGGATCGTGTCGGCGCTGTTGGCCGCGAAGATGCCGGTCAGCGTATGGGGATACATGAAGGCGGCCAGCGCCGAGCCCAGCGCCAGCGTTGCAAACGGCAGGATCTGCTGGGATTGCAGCGTCAGGCCGGTGGCGCCGCCTTTTGCGGCGAAGGCTGTGCCAGCCGACGCAAAGACCGCGTTGTAGCCGCCCAGCTTCATCGGCACGATCACCACGGCCACCAGCACGACGATGTAGATCATCAGGTCCTTGACGAAGGCAATCAGCGCCGGCGCGCGCAGGCCGGCGGCGTAGGTGTAGAGCGCCAGGATGACGAAGGCCGCAGCCAGCGGCAGCTCGCCGGTCAGGCCAAGCGCCTTGATCACCACTTCCATGCCGATCAACTGCAGCGCAATGTAGGGCATGGTGGCCAGCACGCCGGTCAGCGCAATGGCGAATTCGAGCGCGCGCGATCCGTAGCGGCCGTAGACGACGTCGCCGGCGGTGACGTGACCGGCCTGGTGCGCGACATGCCACAGGCGCGGCATGATCATGAAGACGATCGGATAGACCAGGATCGTGTAGGGCAGCGCGAAGAAACCGTAGGCGCCGACCGCATACACCAGGGCCGGCACGGCGATGACGGTATAGGCCGTGTAGAAGTCGCCGCCCACCAGGAACCAGGTGATCCAGGTGCCGAAATTGCGCCCGCCCAGGCCCCATTCGTCGAGATGCGCGCCCTTGTTGTCGGCGCCGCGCTGCCAGCGCGAGGCGCCGAATCCCAGCACCGTCACCAGCACGAAAAAGAAGATGAACACCGCCAGTGCGGTCCAGTTGATCTGCTGTGCCATGTTATTGCTCCCCTCTGCGCAAGCCGTCGCGGTAGACGATCCAGATCAGCAGCGCGGTGACCGGCACCCATACGAGCTGATACCAGTAGAAGAAGGGAAATCCGAACAGTGCCGGCAGCGCACGATTGTAGAACGGCACCCACAACAGACCGATGAATGGCAACGCTAGCAAGAATTTCATGGGCCCTCCAATAAATTGATCGTTTCGGATTTCTCAATTTATCCCTGCCGCAGATTGCAGGCATGACGCGTGACAAGCACAGGACGGCATTTGCGCGGGCTTGGTGCCGCGCGGTTTCATGGGGGAGCAAAGCGACAGCAAGCGCGGCGCATCCGAAAGCCAGGCCGGCACGGGCGGGCGGGCGGGCGGGCGGGCGGGCGGGCAATTGCAAACCAGACCGCTGCCGGCCAAAATAGATCGTGCGCAGGCCGCGCCGGAAAAATCCCGACCGATTCAGCAGGCCGGGTGCAACAGGTGCGGCTCAGCCCTGGCGTGCGACGTCGCCGCGCATCAGCGTGCGACGCTCGCTGCTGCGGCGGGCATCCTGGCGCCCGCTGTCGACGCCGGCGGCCCAGGCCGCACGCGTCTTGCTGCCGGGCTTGCCGCAAAGCGTCGGCAAGCCTTCGCTGTAGGGATTCTCATAGCCGAAAAAAAATGCCTGGCCGATCGTCGCTGCGGTGGGGAGTGGACGCGCCTGCATCAGGGCGTCATAGGTTTGCTGGGCTTCTGGATTGGTAAATATGCGTCGCATGATGGCTGGAAACCGGTGTGGGGAAAAACGGAATGCAAGCAACCACTCTAACGGGCGCAAAACCTTTCATCAAGGCAAGTAAACAGCGGCGCCCTGTTTTATTGATCGGGTGTCGTGTTAATCCCACTGGCAGGCGACCCGGCTGCTGCATGGCGCATTCGCAAAGCGCGCTGCATCGTGCGCCAGCGCGCAGCGAGTGCCGCCGGCCCTGGTCATAATGGGACATTCTTGTTTCGGCCGAAAGATTGGATGCATGGACAACGGCGCACGCGACCTCAGCAAACGCAAGGACCTGCCCCTCTCCTGCGGCACGCTCGTCATCAATGCGCGGGGCGAGGTGCTGCTGTGCCACGTCACCGGCCATGATCTCTGGGACCTGCCGAAGGGCATGCAGGAGCCGGGTGAGCCGGCGATCGGGTCGGCGCGGCGTGAACTGCATGAAGAAACCGGCCTGGAATTTGCAGAGTCGCTGTTCATCGAAATCGGCCGCTTCGACTTCAGGCCGGACAAGCGGCTGCATCTGTTCAGGGTGCATGCGCCGCAGACCCTCATGGACCTGGGCCACCTGCGCTGCACCAGTCACTTCATCGATTCCCAAACCGGCAGGCCGAGGCCGGAAATGGACGGCTTTCGCTGGGCCAGCCGCAGCGACGTGCGGCAGCTGTGCGGGCCGAACATGCAGCGCGTGCTGCTGTCGATCCACTGGTGACGCGGCCGGTCATTGGACTGCGTCACCAGCCGCATGCGGTGGTCGAAGCCCGACGGATGCGGCGATGCGGCTTATTGCATCGCCTTCAAGCCACCGCAGTCGGCGCTGATCCATCTGCCGCTGGTCTGGGCATGTTCGTCGACGGCAATCCCCTGCACGGTGCCCTGGAACCTGCTGGTGCCGGTGAACGTTTCAGGCGTGCTGAAGTCGCCCTGGGCGACACCGCTGCCGCTGATGGTCGCGCCGGCGCAGGTGACCTCGGCCTGATAGTGGCTGCCGCTGCGCCGGGCATCGTGCGAGCGGCACCCGGAGCGGGCCTGGTCCAGACCCGGCAGGATGTTCTGACGGGCCATGGCGGGGCTGACGCACACCTTGCCGGTTGCCGCACCGCTGCTGATGTCGGGCATGCCGACACCGTACTGGCCGGCCAGCTGGCGCAGTTTGGCCATCTGGTCGGGCGCCAGCTGCGGCACCAGCTTCAATAGCGGCGAGGTGGTCGACACTTCCCACAGCCCCGGCCGTATTGCATTGTCGGCAGGCGCATCTGCGCTTGCAGCATGCGAGACGAAAGTGGCGGCAACTGCGGCCAGCGAGCATGCCCGGCCGATTGCGCGAAGGTGTGGCGACATGTGAACCTTTCGATGCGCGCGTGTCCGCGGCGCGCTTGCGCGCATGGTCGTGCGACGACTGCACGACGGCGGTCATCGGCTTGCTACGGGAAACGCCATGGGCGACAGCGTAGCAGAATGCGGCGCAAGGCATTTCTCAGGGCATTTCTTGCGCGCCTTTCAAGCCCTCGCCTGGCGCACCTCGTACCACCCCGCCACTTGCGCCGTCGGCTGCAGCAACGCGTCAATGATCGTGGCGCAGGTAGGCCGCCTGCCTGGGCAGGCGCAGGCTGACGAGAAAGGCAATCAGGATCATTCCCGTCACGTACCAATAGAACGACTGTTCATGGCCGATCGATTTCAGATACAGGGCGACGTATTCGGCCGACCCGCCGAACAATGCGTTGCCGACCGCATACGCCACGCCGACGCCGAGCGCGCGTATTTCCGGCGGAAACATCTCGGCCTTGACGATGCCGCTGATCGACGTGTAGAAGCTGACGATGGCAAGTGCTGCGGTAATCAGCAGGCCTGCCACGACGGGGCTGGTCACGCCCTGCAGACTGGTGAGCAGCGGCACCGTCGCCAGGGTGCCGAGGGCGCCGAAGAGCAGCATGTTGTTACGCCGGCCGATGCGATCGGACAAGGCGCCGAACAGCGGCTGCATGCACATGTACAGGAACAGGCAGAGCGTCATGATGTTGGTCGAGGTCCGGATCGACATGCCGGCGGAGTTGACCAGGTACTTCTGCATGTAGGTGGTGAAGGTATAGAAGATCAGCGAGCCGCCGGCAGTAAAGCCGACGACCGTCAGGAATGCCGCCCGGTGGCGCCCGAGCAGCGTGGCCATGCTGCCGGCATCCTTGCTGGCGCGCGTGGCAGTGCTCAGGGTTTCGCGCAACGTGCGGCGCAGCAGCAGGGCGATGACCGCCGTGACGGCGCCGATCAGAAACGGGATGCGCCAGCCCCAGGCTTTCAACTGCGCTTCGTCGAGCAGCACCTGCAGCACCAGCACCACCAGCGAGGCCAGCAATTGGCCGCCGATCAGGGTGACGTACTGGAACGACGAGAAAAACCCGCGCTGCCCGCGCATCGCCACCTCGCTCATGTAGGTTGCGGTGGTGCCGTATTCCCCGCCGACCGACAGGCCCTGCAGCAGTCGCGCCAGGATCAGCAGCGCCGGCGCCCAGGCGCCGATGCTGGCATAAGTCGGCAGGCAGGCGATCATCAGCGAACCAAGACACATCATCAGCACCGACACCACCATCGCCGTCTTGCGGCCCTGGCGGTCGGCCAGGCGGCCGAAGAACCAGCCGCCGATCGGGCGCATCAGGAAACCGGCGGCAAACACGCCGGCCGTGTTCAGGAGCTGCACGGTCTGATCGGACTTCGGGAAAAACGCCGGCGCAAAATAGATTGCGCAAAAGGCATAGATATAGAAGTCGAACCCTTCGACCAGGTTGCCGGAAGACGCGGCGACGATCGAAAAGATACGCGTGCGTTTTTCCTGGGAGGTATAGACAGGCAAGGTGGCGGCGGGAGCGCTGGTGGTTGTCATGGCGGATGAATGAGGGGTGGGGCTCAGAAGCCGAGCCAACGGCACCGTTCATTGTAATTACGCCAATAAGGCCAGGTCTGCGAAGCCGCAGAAGCAAGCGACTTTACGGCGGGCGCAAGGCGCCGGTCACGGTGCTGGTGACATGGCGGGCCAGGCGCTGCCGTAGCGGTGTGGTCGCGCGCCTGTTGGCGCTGCAGCGGCTTCAGGCCATCAACTGCAATGCAGCCAATCACCGAAATCGGGTCTTCGCCGCAGCGGCCGGCGCCCCGTTTTGGTTTTTATCGTAGCGTTCGGTTGCGTTCGGTTGCGCTTGGTGTTCGGTTGCGCTTGGTTGCGCTTGGTTGCGCTCGGTTGCGCTCAGTCGTGGTCGTGGTCGTCCTCGCCTTCGACTTCATGGATGGTGGAAAGCCCTTTTTTCAGCATCGGGTTCGGCAGGTGCGCACGGCCCGGTTCGGATCGGCCGCTCGTTTGCGCCGTCTTCGGAGGCTCCCGCAGTGCATTGAACCGGTCCGCCAGCGATGTGGTCGACTGTTGCCGCGCAGGCGAGGCTTGCGGCGCTGCCGTCCTGGATGAAGTCGGCTTGGCATGACGCCTGAGCGGCCCCTCGAGTTCGGTCGGTGTGGGGCTGGCGGAGAAGGCAGTACCGATGAATCGCTTGGCCTGCTCCCGTTTGCCGACCGGCGCCGGAAGCAGAGTGCGGACCTCTTTGGTGCGCACGAGTTTTGCGGACGTGCCGGTGGCCTCGGCCGGGGAC
>JANXSS010000444.1 GCA_025356535.1 Herminiimonas sp. | reverse complement strand
GTCGTGTTGCCAACGATATCGTCGCGATCCTTGATCTGCCCGGTGCGGCGGATGTCGAGGCGGACCGACGCGTAAAACTTCAGCGCATTGCCGCCGGTCGTCGTCTCGGGGTTGCCGTACATCACCCCGATCTTCATTCGGACCTGATTGCCGACCGCTTCCTCGCGCTCCTTGATCTGGCCGATGCGACGGATATCGAGGCGGACGGAGGCGTAGAACTTCAGCGCATTGCCGCCGGTCGTCGTCTCGGGGTTGCCGAACATGACGCCGATCTTCATGCGGATCTGGTTGATGAAAATAACCATGCACTTGGACTTGGAGATGGAACCGGTGAGCTTGCGCAGCGCCTGGCTCATCAAACGGGCCTGCAGACCGGGCAGGCTGTCGCCCATCTCGCCTTCCAACTCGGCCTTGGGCGTGAGGGCAGCCACCGAGTCGATAACCAGAATATCGATCGCGCCAGAGCGGACCAGCGTATCGGTGATCTCGAGCGCCTGCTCGCCGGTGTCGGGCTGGGAAATGAGCAGCTCCGACAGGTTGATGCCGAGCTTTTGCGCGTAACCGACGTCGAGCGCATGTTCGGCGTCGATGAAGGCGCAGACGCCGCCGAGTTTCTGCATCTCTGCAATCGTCTGCAGGGTCAGCGTCGTCTTGCCGGACGATTCAGGTCCGTAGATCTCGACCACGCGGCCGCGCGGCAGGCCGCCGACGCCCAGGGCGATGTCCAGGCCGAGCGAGCCGGTCGAGACGACCTGCACTTCTTCCACCACGGCGCCGTCTTCCATGCGCATGACGGAGCCCTTGCCGAACTGCTTTTCAATCTGCGCCAGGGCGGCGGCAAGAGCCTTGGCCTTGTCGGAGTTGGCTACTGCGGATTTTTTGTCGTCCATTGATTTCTTTCGTCGGGTAACAGGATGCTCACTGGCAACCTGAAGGTGCCTGGCCTGCGGACACCTCGCGCGCACATTCAAGAGTGGGTGCGGCGCATTGATCGAAGCAACCGATACTGTATGAAATTACAGTGGTTTGCGCAAGCACTTTCTGCTTTTCGGGCAGTCATTGTCCGCCTTTTCCTGCACGCGCGTGCTGCCTGCGGCGCAGGCAAGGTACTTGCCTTGCTGACACATGTGAAACCCTCTAGACTAGGCTCTTCTCCTTGCCCTGGCTGCACCATGCGGATCCTGCTTGCCGAAGATGATGATGTCCTGGCCGACGGCCTGACGCGCTCCTTGCGCCAGGCCGGCTATGCGACCGATTGCGTGGCCAACGGCATGGAAGCCGATTCGGCGCTGGCCACGCAGGACTTCGACCTGCTGATCCTCGACCTGGGCCTGCCGAAGCTGTCCGGGCTCGAAGTGCTGCGCCGGCTGCGCGCGCGCAATTCGCATCTGCCGGTGCTGATCCTGACGGCGGCCGATTCGGTCGAGCAGCGCGTCAAGGGGCTCGACCTGGGCGCCGACGATTACATGGCAAAGCCGTTTGCGCTGTCCGAACTGGAGGCGCGGGTGCGGGCGCTGACGCGGCGCGGCGCCGGCGGCGGGCCGACCGTGATCCGGCACGGGCCGCTGTCCTATGACCAGGTCGGCCGCATCGCCTATCTGAACGAACAGATGCTCGACCTGTCGGCCCGCGAGCTGGGCCTCTTGGAAGTGCTGCTGCAGCGTACCGGGCGCCTGGTGTCGAAGGAACAGCTGGTCGACCATCTGTGCGAATGGGGCGAGGAAGTCAGCAACAATGCCATCGAAGTCTACGTGCACCGGTTGCGCAAGAAGATCGAGACCGGCGGCGTGCGCATTGCAACCGTGCGCGGCCTGGGGTATTGCCTGGAAAAATTCAGCGATCCGGCGCCTGTTGCGGCAGTGCCGTCCTGAAAGGCGAGCCGGATCATGAATCGTGATGCGCCTGCTGCCCGCCATCCCGCGGCAGGCTTGCAAGGACCGCCTGATGACGACGGCAACGACCCCGCCGATTCCGCCTTCGAGCCGCCAACGGCCGCCGCCGGCGAGACGGCGCAGCGCTCGCTGTTCGGTGAAATCCTCGACTGGATGCTGGTGCCGCTGCTGCTGCTGTGGCCACTAAGCATCGCAATCACCTACTGGGCGGCGAAATCGATTGCCAACGAGCCGTTCGACCGCGCTCTCGAAGACAAGGTGACGGTGGTGGCGCAGCAGGTGCGCGAGGTCGGCGGCGTCATCTCCGGACGCCTACCGGGTTCGGCCCGCGACATCCTGCGCGCCGATGATATCGACAATATCTATTTCCAGGTTATGGGCCCGCGTAACGAACTCATCGACGGCGAGCGCGACATTCCGCTGCCGGTTGAAGACGACAGCCCGCAGCCCTGGTCGATCCAGTTCCGTTTCGACAGCATCCACAATGCCGAAGTACGCATTGCCTATACCTACGTCGACCTGCGCCGCGCGGTGTCAGGCGCGCCCGGTGCGCCGGCACCGGCGCGGCTGGTGCTGGTGCAGGTGGCCGAAACCCTGGACAAGCGCCGGCAGCTGGCCAACCAGATCATCAAGGGCGTGATCCTGCCTGAATTCATCATCCTGCCGATTGCGCTGGCGCTGGTATGGCTGGCGCTGGCGCGCGGCCTGGCGCCGCTGGCGCAACTGCAGCAGCGCATCCGTGCGCGCCGGCCGGACGACTTGAGCCCGATCGATTCGGGCCAGGTGCCGGAAGAGATCTCGCCGCTGGTGCGGTCGTTGAACGACATGCTGGCGCGCCTGTCGCAGACGATCCAGATGCAAAAGCGCTTCATTGCCGATGCCGCGCACCAGATGAAGACGCCGCTGGCCGGCATGCGCATGCAGTCCGAACTTGCCCTGCGCCAGACCAGCCAGTCCGAGATCCACCATTCGCTGCAGCAGCTGTCGAAGAGTTCGGAAGCGGCGACGCGGCTGATCAACCAGCTGCTGACCCTGGCGCGCGCCGAAAACCAGACGCCGGAAGCCGCGCCGCTGGTGTCGCTGGATCTGTCGGAACTGGCGCGGAATGCGACCCAGGAATGGGTGCAGGCGTCGTTCGCCCTGAAGATCGACCTGGGCTTCGAGCAGCCGGGCTACCCGGTCATGGTGCGCGGCAATCCGATCATGCTGCGCGAACTGCTCAACAACCTGATCGACAATGCGCTGCGCTACACCCCGGCAGGCGGCAGCGTCACGGTGCGGGTGCGCGCCGACGCCGCGCAGATGCTGGCCACGCTCGAAGTCGAGGATACCGGGCCGGGCATTGCGCCGGCCGAGCGCGCCCATGTGTTCGAGCGCTTCTACCGCATCCTGGGCAGCAAGGTCGAAGGCAGCGGCCTGGGCCTGGCGATCGTGCGCGAAATCGCCCAGCAGCACGATGCCGACATCGACATCGCCTTCAATCCGCACGCGCAGGACCCGCGCCATCCGGGCAGCATCCTGCGCGTCACGCTGGCCATGCAGCAGCGCGCGCAGTTCATTGAGGACATCGGCTGATGCCGGCGCAGCAACGCTACTGGGCGCGCGCGCAGCGCGTGACCGCGGTGCTGTTTTCGGCCTGGCTGCTGACGACGTTCTGCGTCATCTTCTTTGCCCGCGAACTGTCCGGCTATTCATTGTTCGGCTGGCCGTTTTCGTATTACATGGCCGCGCAAGGCACCACCCTGATTTACCTCGCCATCGTCGGCCTGTATGCGTGGCGCATGCGCCATCTCGACTTGCGCTGCGAGCAGGAACGGCAGCAGGAATCACAGCAGGAAATGGCGCATGCGCCGCAGTCAGGACCGGAGCACCGGCATGGCAACTGAAGCACGCCCGGGCGCCGCGCCCGCCAATGCGGCCGGCGCCTCGCGCGCGTTTTCGCGCCGGCTGATGCTTTACTACGGCATCTACACGGCCGGTTTCTTCCTGTTCCTGCTGACCCTGGCAATCCTGGAAAAGGAAGGCTTTCCGCGCCTGTGGATCGGCTACCTGTTCATGTTCGCGACAATCGTGCTGTATGCCGGCATCGGCGTACTCAGCCGCACCAGCGACGTCTCGGAATATTTCGTGGCGGGACGGCGGGTGCCGGCTTTCTTCAACGGCATGGCAACGGCTGCCGACTGGATTTCGGCAGCCAGCTTCATCAGCCTGGCCGGCGGCCTGTATCTGCTCGGCTTCGACGGCCTGGCCTACATCATGGGCTGGACCGGCGGCTACTGCCTGGTGGCGCTGCTGATTGCGCCGTTCCTGCGCAAGCTCGGTCAGTTCACGATTCCCGATTTCCTGGCCGCGCGCTATGGCAACTGCGGCAACGGCAGTAGCCGCCGGCCCGGCAACTCCCGGCGCGGCGACCTGGTGCGCCTCATCGCCGTGTTTGCCACCGTGATCGTCTCGTTTACCTATGTGGTGGCGCAGATCTACGGCGTGGGCCTGATCACGTCACGCTTTACCGGCGTCGATTTCTCGGTCGGCATCTTCCTCGGACTTGCCAGCATCCTGGTCTGCTCGTTCCTGGGCGGCATGCGGGCGGTGACCTGGACCCAGGTGGCGCAATACATCATCCTGATCATCGCCTACATGATTCCGGTGATGTACCTGTCGGTCAAGCACACCGGAAACCCGATACCGCAGGTGGCCTACGGCGCGGCGCTGACCCGGCTGACCGCGCGCGAAGTCGAACTGACCGACGATCCGAAGGAGCGCGCCGTGCGCGAAGTCTTTCGCCAGCGTGCCCAGGCGCTCGATGCGCGCATTCGCGCCCTGCCGAAATCGTGGGAAGACGGCCGCCTGGAGGCGCAGCGCCGGGTGCAGGACCTCAAGCGCGGCAATGCGTCGCTCATCGAGATCAAGGCCGCCAGCCGCGACCTGGCCGGCTATCCGCGCGATCCGGAAGAGGCGCGCCGCAAGTGGCTCGATGCGAAGGCCGTCAACCTGACGCGCTCCCGTCCGGTCGTGCCGCACACGGCGCCGTTTCCCGGCAAGGACAACATGACGCCGGCGGTGCAGCGCAATAATTTCCTGGCGCTGGTGTTGTGCCTGATGCTGGGCACCGCAGCCCTGCCGCACATCCTGGTGCGCTACAACACCACGCCTTCGGTGCAGGAGGCGCGCAAGTCGGTGTTCTGGACGCTGTTTTTCATCATGCTGCTCTACATTACGATTCCGGCGCTGGCGGTGCTGGTCAAGTTCGACATCTACACCTCGCTGGTGGGCAGCGATTTCTCGCGCCTGCCGAACTGGGTGTCGTACTGGGCCGGCATCGACAAGGTCAATCCGCTGGTGACGATTACCGACATCAATCATGACGGCATCGTGCAGCTGGCCGAAATCGTCCTCGACGGCGACATCCTGGTGCTGGCCACGCCGGAGATCGCCGGCCTGCCGTATGTCATCTCCGGCCTGGTGGCGGCCGGCGGCCTGGCGGCGGCGCTGTCGACGGCCGACGGCCTGTTGTTGACGATTTCCAATGCGCTGTCGCACGACATCTATTACCGTACGGTCGACCGCGCCGCCTCGACGCAAAAGCGGGTGACGGTATCGAAGCTGCTGTTGCTGGTCGTGGCCCTGGTGGCCGCTTATGCAGCATCGTTGAAACCTGCCGACATCCTGTCTCTGGTCAGCGCCGCATTCTCGCTGGCGGCGTCGGCGTTGTTTCCTGCACTGGTATTGGGCATTTTCTGGAAGCGGGCAAACCAGAATGGTGCAGTCGCAGGCATGCTGACCGGATTTTCCGTGTGCGTGTATTACATGCTCAGCACCAATCCGGTCCTCGGCGGCGCCGTCGTCAACCAGTGGTTCCAGATCGCGCCGGTCTCGGCCGGCATCTTCGGCGTTCCCGCCGGCGCTGCGGCACTGGTGCTGGTGAGCTTGCTGACCCGGGCGCCGGATGCGGCCGACCAGGCCTTCCTGGACGGCCTGCGTTCGCCCTGACGGGGGAAATATTTCCAGGGTGGCACATTTCTTGATACATTAACCATTGCCCTTCGGCTTCCACCTTTTTGATGGCCCTACATGGCAAACTTTTTCGATGAGATGTACGCCGACGGACAGACTTCGGTGCGTGAGCATTACCGCGATTTCGCCGCCTGGCTGGCAGAGCAGTCGCCCCAGACCATCGCCCGCAAGCGCGCCGAAGCCGACCTGATCTTCCGCCGCGTCGGCATCACCTTTGCTGTCTATGGCAACGATGCCGGCACCGAACGGCTGATTCCTTTCGACATCATCGCGCGCATCATCACGGCGGCGGAATGGACGCAGCTCGAAGCCGGCCTGGTGCAGCGGGTGCGGGCATTGAACATGTTCATCCATGACATCTATCATGACCAGAACATCATCAAGGCGGGCATCATGCCGGCCGAGCAGATCCTGAAGAATGCGCAGTACCGCCCGGAGATGCAGGGCATCTCGGTTCCCTCGGACATCTATGCGCACATCGCCGGCGTCGACATCGTGCGCGCCGGCGCCGGCGAATTCTATGTGCTGGAAGACAACCTGCGGGTGCCTTCCGGCGTGTCGTACATGCTGGAAGACCGCAAGATGATGATGCGGCTGTTTCCGGAGCTGTTTGCGCGCTACAAGGTGGCGCCGGTGGCGCATTTCCCCGACATGCTGCTCGATAACCTGCGCTCGGTCGCACCCGTGGGCGTGGTCGATCCGACGGTGGTCGTCATGACGCCGGGGATGTACAACTCCGCCTATTTCGAGCATGCCTTCCTGGCCCAGCAGATGGGCGTCGAGCTGGTCGAAGGCCAGGACCTGTTCGTGAAGGACGAGGCGGTCTACATGCGCACCACGCGCGGGCCCAAGCGCGTCGACGTGATCTACCGCAGGATCGACGACGATTATCTCGATCCGCTGGCTTTCCGCAAGGATTCCTCGCTCGGCGTGCCGGGCCTGCTGTCGGCGTATCGGGCCGGCCATGTCACGCTGACCAACGCCATCGGCACCGGCGTGGCCGACGACAAGTCGATCTATCCGTTCGTGCCGGACATGATCCGGTTTTATCTCACTGAAGAGCCGATTCTCAACAACGTGCCGACCTTCCAGTGCAGGAACAAGAAGGATCTCGAGTACACGCTGGCGAACCTGGAAAAGCTGGTGGTCAAGGAGGTCCATGGCGCCGGCGGCTACGGCATGCTGGTCGGCCCGGCGTCGTCGAAGGCGCAGATCGAGGAATTCCGCCAGCGCGTCATCGCCAACCCCGAGGGCTACATCGCCCAGCCGACGCTGGCACTGTCGGCCTGCCCGACCTACGTCGAGTCCGGCATCGCGCCGCGCCACATCGACCTGCGGCCGTTCGTTTTGTCCGGCAAGACGATTTCGATGGTGCCGGGCGGGCTGACCCGCGTGGCGCTGCAAGAGGGTTCCCTGGTGGTGAATTCATCCCAGGGCGGGGGTACCAAGGACACCTGGATTCTGGAGAATTGACATGCTGAGCCGCACCGCCGATCACCTGTTCTGGATGGCGCGCTACACCGAGCGCGCCGAAAACACTGCCCGCATGCTTGATGTTACGACGCAGACCGCTTTGATGCCGCAATCCGGCAACGCCGAAAAACAGGGCTGGCGCGCCATGCTCGGCATATCCGAGCTGCAGCCGGCCTTCGACGCAAAGTACGACCAGCTGACCCAGCGCGACGTGATCGACTTCATGGTGCGCGACCGCAGCAATCCGTCCTCGATCGCCTCCTGCCTCACGCAGGCGCGCGAAAACGCCCGCGCCGTGCGCGGCACGCTCACCACCGAGCTGTGGGAGACCCACAACGCGACCTTCCTGGAGCTCGAATCGCGCCTGAAGGACGGCATGCTGGAGCAGGACCCGGGCGGCTTTTTCGAGTGGGTGAAATACCGCTCGCATCTCTCGCGCGGCGTCACCATCGGCACCACCCTGCGCGACGAATCGTTCTACTTCATCCGCATCGGCACGTTTTTGGAACGCACCGACAATACCGCGCGCCTGCTCGACGTGAAGTTCCACGACGCCGGCCAGAACATGCCGTCGGACCAGGGCCTGGGCGAGGAAACCCGGCTCGATTTCTATTTCTGGGCAGCGATCCTGCGCTCGGTGTCGGCCTTCGAAATCTATCGCAAGGTGTACCGCGATGCGATCACGCCGGCGCGGGTGGCGGAGTTGCTGATGCTGCGCGCCGACATGCCGCGCTCGCTGGTGCATTGCATGAATGAAGTGCTGGCCAACCTGCGGCATGTGCGCAACGAAGTCTCGGCAGACACCGAACGCTATGCCGGCAAGCTGCATGCGGAGCTGCAATTCGCCCGCATCGAGGACATTCTCGACGAAGGCCTGCATGCCTACCTGACCAAGCTCCTCGAATGCGTGTTCGAACTCGGACAGCGCGTCAGCCGGGATTTCCTGGTGCCGCTGGCTGCCTGAAGCATCCCCGCCCTGAAAGACGGGCGTCCTCCTTTCCACGCTGACACGGCGCGCGAAAAACTTTCCCCAAGACAATTTGAGATTTAAATTCCGGTATGCGGCCGCGGCAGGTCGCATACTGAACCCGAGCAGGCTGGCGCCCTGTGGCTCTGATAGCTGCCCAGTTACATGCCGCGCATGCCCCTTGAATTTCGTGAAGTGATCATGCCAGCCGCCCTGCCCGACAATGAAGCTGCACGCATCGAGGCGCTGCACGCCTATCAGATTCTCGACTCGCTGCCCGAGTCCCAGTATCAGGATATCGTCGCACTGGCGTCGACGATCTGCGGCACGCCGATGGCCGTCATCAGCCTGGTCGACCAGGACCGCCAGTGGTTCAAAGCGAAAATCGGCCTGGAGGCGACCGAGACCGAGCGCGACATCGCCTTCTGTGCCCATGCCTTGCTGCATGCGGACGAATTGATGGTGGTGCCCGATGCCATGCGCGACCCGCGCTTTGCCGACAATCCGCTGGTCACCGGCGCCATGCAGGTGCGTTTCTATGCCGGCGCGCCGCTGCGCACGCATGACGGCCTGGCGCTGGGCACGCTGTGCGTCATCGACCGCACGCCGCGCGAGCTGACGCCGGCGCAGGCAAACGCCTTGTCGGCGCTGTCGCGCCAGGTCATGTCGCACATGGAGCTGCGACAGAAGATCCTCCAGCTCGAACAGGCACAGGCGCAGCTCCAGCAGTCAGAGAAAATGGCCTCGATCGGCCAGCTTGCCGCCGGCGTGGCCCACGAGATCAATAATCCGGTGGGCTTCGTCAGCTCGAACATGGGCACCCTGGGCAACTATGCCGGCACGCTGTTCGACACGCTCGACGGTTACGACACCATCCTGCGCGACGAACAGGTCACTGCGGCCACGCGCGAGCGCATCAGTGCGCTGCGCGAACGCGCCGACCTGGAATATCTCAAGCTCGACATGGTCGACCTGGTCAAGGAGTCGATGGAAGGCTTGAACCGGGTGCGCGACATCGTCCAGGCGCTGAAGGATTTTTCGCATGTCGGCGAGGTCGACTGGCAGTTTGCCAGCCTCCATGCCGGCATCGACACGACGTTGAAGATCGTCGGCAACGAGATCCGGCACAAGGCGCAGGTGGTGCGACAATACGGCGCCTTGCCGCCGGTGCGATGCCTGCCGTCCCAGCTCAACCAGGTCTTCATGAACCTGCTGGTCAATGCAGCGCAGGCGATCGGCCGCGATGGCGTGATCACGATCCGTACCGGCGTCGAGAACGGCTGGGCGCGCATCGAGATTGCCGACAACGGCGCCGGCATCGCGCCGCAGAACCTGCAGCGCATCTTCGATCCTTTCTTTACCACGAAACCGGTCGGCCTTGGCACCGGGCTCGGACTGTCGGTCTCGTATAACATCGTCCGCAAACACGGTGGAGAGATCAGCGTCGACAGCACGCCCGGTGTCGGCACCACCTTTACCATCAAGTTGCCTTTGGGTGAAAATGAATCCAGCTGACCGCATGCCCGATACTTTTGGAAAGAACGCGATGAGTGGCCTGCAAACCTGCGAAAACGAGCCGATCCATCAATCCGGCGGCATCCAGCCGGTCGGCGTGCTGCTGATACTCGATGCGGTGCATTACCGGATCATCCAGGTCAGCGCCAACTGTGCGGCCCTGATCGGCAAGACGCCGCAGGAGCTGCTTGGCGAAAGGTTCGATGCGGTGGTCGCGCCTGCGCTTGCGGCAGCCGTCCTGGCATGGCATGGCCAGTCGCGCGCGCTGTTCCTGCCGCCGATCCGCTTTGCCATCGCCCGGGGCGCGGCAACGATGCCGGTCGACATGGTGGCGCACCGGATCGACGACACGGTGCAGGTCGAGATCCTGCCGGTGCCGGCTGCCGGCGAGACGCCGCCAAACCTTTTCCATGACCTGTTGAAGCTCAGCGAAAGCATCAGCCATGCGGCGAACGTGCCGCAACTGCTGGCGCTGGCGGCCACCGAAGTCGCTGGCGTCACCGGCGCGCAACGCGTCATGGCCTACGAGTTCGACGCCGCTTTCCACGGCACCGTGACGTTCGAAATCCTCGCACCCGGCTGCGAGGACTCTTACATGGGACTGAAGTTTCCCGCCTCCGACATTCCGGCGCAGGCGCGTGCGATGTACCTGAAGAACCGCATCCGCGTCATCGCCGACACGCACTACCGTCCGGTACCGCTCGCGCCCCTGCTGCATCCCGTCACCGGCCAGCCGGCCGACCTGACGCACGCCCTGCTGCGCAGCGTCTCGCCGGTGCACCTGGAGTATCTCGGCAACATGGGCGTGCGCGGCTCGATGTCGATCTCGCTCGTGGTCAACGGCGCGTTGTGGGGCATGCTCATCTGCCATCACGACCTGCCGCTGCTGCTTGCGCCGGACCAGCGCAACTATTGCGAAGTGCTGGGGCAGATCGTCTCGCTGCATGTCGGGCAGATCCTGCAGATCGAGACTTCGCAACAGGATCTGCGGGCGCAGCAAACGCTTTTCAACATCTTCCCCAACGGGCAGGTGCGCGAGCGTTTCGCGCAGATCCTGATGAAGCAGGAAGCATCGCTGCTGTCGCTTTTTGCCGCCGACGGCATGGTCCTGCAGCACGACGGCCGCAACCTGCAATCCGGCATGAAGCTCGACGATGACGCCCTGCGCAGCCTTGCCACGCTTGCCACGCTTGCCACGCATGCCACGCTGGCAACAGCCGATGCCCGCGACGCCATCGCCATGCCCGCGCAGGTGGTCGAGACGGCCAGCCTGGCAAACGCGCTCGCCAGGGCGGGGCTGGCGCCGGTGGCAGACTGTGGCGGTTTCCTGTATGTTCCCATGACCAACGACGGCAAGAGTTTCATCCTGTTCGTGCGGCGCGAGCAGATCAGCCAGGTCAACTGGGCCGGCAATCCGCACAAGGCATCCGACAGTCCGGAAACCGCGCTGGCGCCGCGCAAGTCGTTTGCGCAGTGGCAGGAAACGGTACGCGGCCAGTGCACGCCCTGGACGCCGACCGAGCAGCGCTGCGCCCGCCAGCTTGCCATCCTGGCACGCGACCGGATTCAAGTCGAAGCCATCAAGGCAACCCAGGACCAGCTGATGCAGGCAGAAAAACTCGCTTCGATCGGCCAGCTTGCAGCCGGTGTCGCCCACGAGATCAACAATCCGATCGGCTTCGTGTCGTCGAACCTGTCGACCCTGCAGCGTTACTGGGACGACATGAGCGCGCTGGTTGCCGGCTACGACGAGGTCATCCGCAGCGCGCCGGACAGCGCCACGGCGCTTGCGCGTGCGGCGCGGCTCAAAAAGGGCATCGACTTCGACTTCCTGAAAGAGGACACGCCGGAACTGATCCTGCAGTCGCGCAACGGCATCACCCGGGTGCGCGACATCGTCCAGAACCTGAAGGATTTTTCCCACGTCGGCAGCGAAGACCAGTGGGTCTTCGCCGATCTGGCAAGCGCCATGGACAGCACCCTGAAGATCGTGCTGCCGCAGCTGCGCGACAAGGTGACGGTGCAGCGGCACTACGAAAGCGTGCCGCAGGTCTGGTGCGTGCCCTCCGAGATCAACCAGGTCTTCGTCAACCTGCTGGTCAATGCCGGCCAGGCGATCGAGACGACCGGCACCATCACGATCGGCATGCAGGCGCATGGCGAATCGGTTGCCATCGACATCAGCGACACCGGCGTAGGCATCGCGCCCGACATCCAGGCGCGCATCTTCGATCCGTTCTTCACCACGCGCGACGTCGGCAAGGGCGCCGGACTGGGGCTGTCGATTGCCTACGGCATCGTCGAGCGTCATCGGGGGCATCTGTCGGTGCAAAGCGTGCCCGGCCAGGGAACCACCCTGCGCATCGTCCTGCCGATCCGGGCGCCAACATGAGCGTCCTCGCCATGTCATCGGCCGGACCGGACATCGTCGCGACGGCGCGCCGCCCGGGCATGCCAGCGGACATGCGCCGCCTGCTGCGCCGCGCGACGCAGCGCTACCACGACCGACTCGATGCGTCGTCGGTGCTGGCGCCGTTGATCCTGCCGGACGTCACCCTGGCGCAATTTCGGGCCGCAACCGTCGCCATGCTGCGCACCTACGGCCAGGTCGATGCCTGCCTGCTGCAGCCACCCCACTCCGATGGCGCCGCAAGTCCGAATCTCGTTGCGCCCTACCGCGCCCGCAGCGCTGCCATGCTCGACGACCTGCACGCCATGGGAGGCGAGCCAGGACCGTCGCTGCCGCAGGCAAGCGCAATACTGGACTTGCCTGCAGATCTGCCGACATACCTCGGCATGCGCTATGTCATCGAAGGTTCGCAGTTCGGCAACCGGGTCATCGGGCGCAATCTGCAGGCCGCTTTCGGCGTCGTGGCAACCGACATCTGCACCGCCTGGCTGCCCGGCGCAAAAGCCGACGATGGCTGGACCAGCGTGATGGCGGCGGTGTCGGCACTGCAGACGCGGCGCGAGGTGGCGGCGGCACTGCGCGGCGCGCGCCGCATGTTCCGGTATTTCGTTGCCAACCTGTGCCCGCCGTCCTGCTGACGGCAGCCGCTGCGCCGGTGCCGGCGCCGGGACGGCTCAGTCCAGCATCACCGATCCGTCCGGACCCCAGTTGACCTTGGTGATGCCCGGCTCGTCGGCTTCCAGGCGGCGCGTGGCAATTTCCTGCGCCGTCATCCTGCCGCTCTGCACGTCGATCCTGTCGGCCTCGTCGCGCCGCGCCAGCGCCTGGCCGATCACCGCCTGCAGGTCGGACTGCTGCCATGGCTTGGGCAGGTAACGGAAGATCTCGGCTTCATTCAACGCCCGCATCACCGTATCGAATTCGGTCGAGGCGCTCAGCACCAGGCGGATTGCATCGGGCTGCAGCTGGCGAAAACGCTGCAGGAACTCGATGCCGTTCATGCCCGGCATCTGGAAGTCCGACAGCACGATGTCGAAGTCGACCTCGGCGGCGCGCGCCAGCGCCTGCAGCGGATCGGTCGACGTCTCGATGCGCACTTCGCCGGCAAAGCTGCACTGGCGCAGGCTGCGCACGAGCGCATGCAGCACATTGATTTCATCGTCGATCATCAGCATGCGCCGCATGGCCTCACTCCTGGTAGATGGTCACCGCCAGCATGCCTGCCTGGGCGGTTTCGAAGTCGATGATCTGCCGGATCAGCCGGGCATCGAGTACATGGTCTGCGGACAATAACAGCGAGCCGTCGGCCGTCACCAGGTCGCGTGCCAGGGTTGCACCCGGGCGCAGCGCAGTCGTGGCAACGGTCGCCACCGGCCGCGCCGGCGCACCCGCCGGTGGCGTGACGCGACTTGTCGCGCCGGCGTCCTGCATGGCGGCGAAGGCATCGGCGACCAGCGGATCGTAGCGGTTGCCGCGACCTTGGCGGATCAGGTTGCGCGCCTCGTCGGGGCGCAGGCGGCGCTGCGTCAGCAGGCCGCTCTGCAGGCCCTCGTAATCGCTTGCCAGCGCCAGGATGCGCGCGCCCAGCGGAATGGCCAGCCCGGCCAGGCCGTCCGGATAGCCGCCGCCGTCGAAGCGTTCGCGGTAGGCGCGGATCATGGCGGCGGCGCCGCGCAGGTCGTCGAGCGGCATGAGCAGCTGCGCGCCGCGCAGCGGATGCTTGCGGTAGAGACCGAGCTGGGCGCCGCTCATGGCCGTCTCCGGCAACTGCAACAGATCGTCCGGCAGCGTGATCTTGCCGATCGAATGCAGCATGGCGGCCACGAACACGTCGTCGCGCTCGCGCTCTTCCAGGCCCAGCTGCACCGCCAGCCGGCGCGCCAGGTCGGCCACCCGGGCGGAGTGCCCTGCCAGGTTGCCACCACGCATTTCGATCAGGTTCGAAAACACCTTGATCGACACCAGGAAATTCGATTTCAGCCGGGCATTGAATTTCAGCAGGCCGTCATGCGCCTTGTGCAGCTCTGCCGTGCGCAGGCGCACCTTCTCTTCCAGGCTGGCGTTGAGGGCCTTTAGTTCATCGTTCTGGCGGATCGCCAGTGCTTCCAGGCGCTGCTTTTCCTGCTCCAGCCGCTGGCGCTCCAGTGCATGCCGCACGATGAGCAGGATGTCGTTGTCATCCCATGGCTTGGTGATGTAGCGATGAATCTCGCCGCGGTTGATGGCGTCGAGGATCGAGCCGATGTCGGCGTAGCCGGTCAGCAGCAGCCGGATCGTCTGCGGCCAGTCGCGGCGCACCGCTTCGAGGAACTCGGCGCCGTTCATCTCCGGCATGCGCATGTCCGAGATCACCAGGTCGACTGCCTGCCGGCCCAGGATCTCCAGCCCGGCCGCGCCGCCGGCGGCCGTCAGGACCTCGTAGCCGCGCCCGCGAAAGAGCCGGCGCAACGACGACAGGATGTTGGCCTCGTCATCGACGCACAGGATCACCGGCAGCGGCGCGTCTGCCTGGTCGGTATCGTAGGCTGGCGGCGACATTGCATTCATCCCGGCATCGGCGTGCAAGGGCCGCTCATGCGGCCGGCGCAGCCGTACCGGCCGGCATCAGCGTGATCAGCCGACCGCGCGATTGCGACGCGGTGCCCATTGCGTGCATGGCCGGAAAAAAGCGCGCATTCTCGATTTCCAGCGAAGCGGCGCTGGCGTTGGCGGCATTCATGATGTCGGGCAGCAGGGCCTGCGCATCGCCGCCCAGCAACATGCCGCGCCGTTGCAGCAGGCGTATCGCCGCCTCATTGACGAACGCGATCATGTCGGTGTCGTCGATGGCCAGCACCGGAATGGCGACCTGCTGCAGCACTTCGCGTACGATCGCCAGCATGTGGTCGTTGAGCGCCATCTGCTGCTGCTTTTCCAGCAGCGACTGCTCCAGCTGCCGGTTGGCCACCACCAGGGCCTGATTGACGGCCTGCACTTCCCGCATGAGCCGGCGGTTTTCTTCCGCCAGCTCCTTGCGTTCGAACGCTTCCCGTATGTGGCCGCGCAGCTTGTCGTCATCCCAGGGCTTGGTCAGGAATTTATAGATTGCGCCTTCATTGACCGCATCGGTCACCGATTGCAGCTCGGTATAGCCCGACAGGACCATGCGGATCGTATCGGGATAGCCGGTTTTGGCCAGGCTGAGGAACTCGACACCGGTCATGCCCGGCATGCGCTGGTCCGACAGGATCACATCGACGGGGTTGGCAGACAGCAGCGCCAGGCCGTCGGGCCCGTTGCCGGCGGTAAGAATCCGGTAGCCGTCGCTGCGCAGCAGCCGCCTGAGCGCCGAAAGGATGTTGGCTTCGTCGTCGACCAGCAGCAGCACGCGCTCGCGCGAAGCGGGCGCCTGCAGGGCTGCGATGCCGCCATCGCCTGCCGCGGCTGCATCGGTAGGCTGCAATCCTGCCATCCTGTGATCCTTTTCCGGTAGAAAATGCTGTTGGAACAAACGGGCCCTCACCTGGCCGCACCGAAAATAAGTTTCTTCATTGTAACGCTGCGATCCTGCTTCTGGATAGTTGGTATGTTGCGATGTGACCAGTTGTAGACGATCGGGCACGGCGCGCAATGCTTGCCCGCACAGGCGCCGGGTTAGGGCAAGCGTTTGCTAGAATGGCGGTTTTCCAGAAAACGGCACCACCATGACCTATTGTGTAGCAATGCGCCTCGACGCCGGACTCGTGTTCCTGTCCGATTCGCGCACCAATGCCGGCGTCGACCATGTCGGCACCTTCCGCAAGATGAACGTGTTCGAAAATCCGGGCGACCGGGTGATGGTGCTGATGACGGCGGGTAACCTGTCGATTTCCCAGTCGATCCGCCAGATCATGGCCGAGCACACGAACGCGACCGGCAAAAGCGTCTGGACCGCCGCCACCATGTACGAGGCGGCGCAGATCGTCGGCGAAGCGATCCGCGCCGTGTACCAGCGCGATGCGAAGATGCTGGAAGAATTCGACATCAACTTCAACGTCAGCATGATCTTCGGCGGCCAGATCAAGGGCGAGCCGTGCCGGCTGTTCCAGATGTATTCGGCCGGCAATTTCATCGAATCCTGCGACGAAAGCACGTATTTCCAGGTGGGCGAGTCGAAGTACGGCAAGCCGATCCTCGACCGCGTCGTCAACGCCGGCACCGAACTCGACGAGGCGGCAAAATGCGCGCTGATCTCGATGGATTCGACGCTGCGCTCGAACATCTCGGTCGGCCTGCCGCTGGATTTGCTGGTCTACGAAACCGATGCGCTGCGGGTCACGCGCTTCGTGACCATCGACGAAAAGAATCAGTACTTCGAAATGATCCGCAACACCTGGGGCCTGCAACTGAAGCGGGTGTTCGAATCGATCGACGACCCGGTCTGGGACGCCGCGCCCGATGTGACGGCCAACGTGCTGTCGGCCACCAACATGCACAGCAAACCGGTGCGCCTGGCGCCGCCCTCGCACCTGGTGCGCCCGCCCGAAGAAGCGGCGCCCCTGCAGGCACTGGCCGAGCGGCCGGACCATAACCGGCAGTTCTGATACTGCGGCGGTCGTTTCGCGATCCTGCGCCGCATGGACCAGCGCTGCCGGGCGAAAGTCACATGACTCGGCGCAGCCTTCCTGCGTGCGCCCGGCGTGCCATGCCACCCTGCGCAAGCACGGCGGGCGACCGGCATGTCACGCCTCGGGACCGCCGGCTTTTCCCTAAAAAAAGATACGCATTGACTCGCCTGCATTGCGCGGGCATTCTCGTTCGCACTCGCATCAACGCGACGGCCCGGTCGAACGACCGCGACCATCGGTTGCGCCGGTGAAGCGCACAGGGAAAATCGGGGGCTCGGCCTTGCGATGTTCCGGACAGCGCTGCGCTGCGCAATGGATTGACGAGATTTCAATGACAAAAACAACGACAAGGGGACGACAATGGTTCGGTTCAAAAAGCTTTTCCTGCTGGGCGGCGCGGCGATGTTACTGGGAGCCAGCGCTGGTGTTCTTGCGCAGACCGATGCCCAGGGATTCATTCGCGTAACGCCGGACAACATCGTTTTCAAGGATGCCGGCAATGGCGTGAAGTTTGCCAGCATTTACGGCGACCCCAGCAAGCCCGGGCCGTATGTCATCCGCGTCATTTTTCCTGTCGGGATCATGAGTTCGCCCCATTCGCACTCGGAAGAGCGCCACGTGGTCGTGATCAAGGGAACCTGGTTTACCGGCACCGACGACAAATGGGATCCGAGCACGGCGGTCGGCCTGCCGGCAGGCAGCTACATGTATCACCCGGCCGGTGGCGTGCATTTCGATGGCGCGTTGAAGGATGAGGTCACCGTCCAGATCGTCGGCGTGGGTCCGAGCAAGACCACCTTTCTCTATCCGAAGGAAGGCGGCTTCGGCGCGCCCCACAAGCTCAACTGAAGCCCCGGGCAATGCCCCGAACGCACGCTGCCACGGTGCGACACAGCTGCCGGCGGCGGCATGGTCGGCCACATGCCGCCGCCTTACAATCTTCCGGAGGAAATTGAATGAAGACCATCTTGATGGCTGCGACATTGCTCGCCTGCAGCCTGCCCGCCGCCGCCGCATGGACCGGCTACAGCCAGACCCCTGCCGCCAGCGAATTCTACGATGGTGCGACCATCGAAAAAAAGGGTTCGACGGTCAGGCTCTGGGCCATGACCAATCATAAATCGGCGCTTACCAACCTGGAAGGCAAGGAGCTGCTGTCTGAAAAATCGCTCACGACGATCGATTGCGCGAACCGGAAAGTCGGCGCCGAAATCGTCATGACGTTTGCCGGACCAGACACCACAGGCACCAGGCTAGGCAACATGGAAACGCCCCTGCGCATGACTGCCATCAAGCCGGGCAGCGCCGACGAAGCATTGATGACGGCCGTCTGCCGCTAAGGCGGCTGCCACGGTGGGGCGCCGCGGGCGTGCCATCGCGGCGCGCGGGCCGCCCTGCCACCGTTGCATCCCGCCGCTAGACGACGATCGTCTGCGCCTGTCCTTCGGTGCGGGTTTCGATGGTGCCGATGCGGGTCACCGTCTCGCCGGCGGCGCGCAACTGCGCGAGCGCCGCCTCGGCATTTTCAGGTGCCACGATCACCGTCATGCCGATGCCGCAGTTGAAGACGCGGTGCATCTCGGCGTCGGCCACGTTGCCGTGCTGCTGCAGCCACGCGAACAGCGGCGGCATGGTCCAGCCGTCACGCTGCAGGACAGCGGTCAGATGCGGTTGCAGCACGCGCGGAATGTTTTCCACCAGGCCGCCGCCGGTGATGTGGACCATGCCCTTGACCGGCATGGCTTCCATCAGCGCCAGCAGCGGCTTGACGTAGATGCGCGTGGGCGTCATCAGCACGTCGGCCAGCGGGCGACCATGGAAGTCGGCCTGCAGGTCCGGTTGCGCCACCTCGATGATCTTGCGCACCAGCGAATAGCCGTTCGAGTGCGCACCGGACGAGGCCAGGCCGAGGACGACGTCACCGGGTGCGATCGTGCTGCCGTCGATGATCTTCGACTTTTCGACCGCGCCCACGGCAAAGCCGGCCAGGTCGTATTCGCCGGCCGGATACATGCTCGGCATCTCGGCCGTCTCGCCGCCGATCAGGGCGCAGCCGGCCTGCTCGCAGCCCTGCGCGATGCCCTTGATGTCCATGGTTTCCATCAGCGCCAGCAGGGGCTTGACGTAGATGCGCGTCGGCTCCATCAGCACGTCGG
>JANXSS010000441.1 GCA_025356535.1 Herminiimonas sp. | reverse complement strand
CAAGCCCGGCGAAGCCCCGCGCCAGGGCAAGGCATTCCGCGAGCTGTTCCAGCTGGTGCGCGCACAATTGATCGTGCATTCCGACCTCGACCGCGCTGCTGTGGCAGCCGAAGAGATGCGGCAACAGGATGCCTGAGGCGCAGCGATGAGCGACCGATCCACGCCTGAAGTCGTCCGCGATGCCGTGCGGATCGGCATCGTCTCGGTCAGCGATCGCGCGTCGAGCGGCGTCTACGAAGACAAGGGCCAACCGGCGTTGAAAGACTGGCTCACGCGTGCGCTGAAGAACCCGATCACCTTCGAGTCCCGCCTGATTCCCGACGAACAGGCCGTCATCAGCGCCACGCTGATCGAACTGGTCGACGCCGGCTGTTCGCTGGTGCTGACCACCGGCGGCACCGGCCCTGCCCTGCGTGACGTCACGCCCGAGGCCACGCTGGCGGTGGCGCACCGCGAAATGCCGGGGTTCGGCGAGCAGATGCGCCAGATCAGCCTGCGCTTCGTGCCGACGGCGATCCTGTCGCGGCAGGTGGCGGTGATCCGTGGCAACAGCCTGATCCTCAATTTGCCAGGACAGCCCAAGGCGATTGCCGAGACGCTGGAAGGGTTGAAGGATGCCGACGGTGCCCAACTGGTGCCGGGGATTTTTGCGGCGGTGCCTTATTGCATCGACCTGATCGGCGGGCCGTACTTTGAAACCGACGATGCGGTGTGCAAGGGGTTCAGGCCGAAATCGGCAGTGCGTGCGACTTGACACGTCGCCCGACGCATGCAAGGCGCCTTCTCGCCTCAGGTCAATCCGCTGGAGTCTTGAGGGTTTTGGACACGAGCCTCGGCTCTGCCATCGCCTTTGCAATCCCGCGCAGGATGTGAATTTCTTCGGTCGACAACTGCGCACGATTGAACATTTGCTGTAACCGCGGCATCAGCTTCTTCGGCGCCTCCGGGTCCAGGAAACCGATCTGCGTCAGCGAGCGCTCCCAGTGCCCGAGCATGCCGGCAACGGTCTGGGCATCGGCCAGTTCGCGCGGGGCCGTGGCCTCGTGCACGGCAAAGCCGCCCAGCGCCAGACGCCATTCGTAGGCGATCAACTGGATCGCAGCGCCCAGGTTGAGCGAACCAAAGGCAGGATCGGCCGGGATACTGAGCGCGACATTGCAGCGGTACACATCTTCGTTGCGCATGCCGAAGCGCTCGGAGCCGAACAGGAAGGCGACATGCTGGCCCTCGTCTTTGCCCAGCGGTTCCAGGTGTTCGCGCGGTGTGCGGGTCGGCGGTCCGAAGTCGCGCGGGATCATGGCGGTGGCGCACAGGTGGGTGACGCCGTCGAGCGCCTCGTCCAGCGTGTCGACGATCCGGGCATTGGCCAGCACGTCCAGCGCACCGCTGGCACGCTGGATCGTTTCTTCGCGGCGCAGCACGTTAGCCCAGCGCGGTGCCACCAGCACAAGGTCGCCGAAGCCCATGGTTTTCATTGCGCGGGCGGCGGCGCCGACATTGCCGGCGTGGCTGGTCTGGACCAGGATGAAGCGCGTTTGCATAGGAATGAGAGGGTGCTGGCGCCGGAGTACGGCGCCAGCCGGTAAAATGGACGCCATTGTCGCCGCCCGCATCGTCGGGCTGTTTTCCCGGACTGCATCACGTCACCGGCGTTCTTCACACAATTTATGTCGTCCAATCTCCTGCATCCCATGCTCAACGTGGCCGTCAAGGCCGCTCGCGCCGCCGGCGCTCTCATCAATCGCGCTGCGCTGGACATCGAAGCCGTGCGTATTTCACAGAAGCAGATCAACGACTTCGTGACCGATGTCGATCACGCGAGCGAAGCGGTGATCATCGAAACGCTGACCACCGCCTACCCCGGCCACGGCATCCTGGCCGAAGAGTCGGGCAGCGAGCACGGCGCCAAGGATTCGGAATTCGTTTGGATCATCGATCCGCTGGACGGCACCACCAACTTCATCCACGGTTTCCCGGTGTATTGCGTGTCGATCGCGCTGGCAGTGCGCGGCAAAGTCGAGCAGGCGGTCATCTACGACCCGAGCCGCAACGACCTGTTCACGGCCACCAAGGGCCGTGGCGCCTACATGAATGACCGGCGCCTGCGCGTGAGCAAGCGCACGCAACTGACCGATTGCCTGATCTCCACCGGCTTTCCGTTTCGTCCGGGCGACAACTTCAAGCAGTACCTGGCGATGATGGCCGACGTGATGCCACGTTGCGCCGGCTTGCGTCGCCCCGGCTCGGCCGCACTCGACCTGGCCTACGTGGCGGCCGGCTTCAGCGATGGTTTCTTCGAGACCGGCCTGAGCATCTGGGACATCGCCGCCGGCTCGCTGCTGGTGACCGAGGCCGGTGGCCTGGTCGGCAACTTCACGGGCGAGCCCGAGTTCCTCGAACAACGCGAATGCCTGGCCGGTGCGCCACGCATCTACGGCCAGTTGGTGCCGCTGCTGAACAAGTATTCGAAGTTCGCCGGTGTCGACGAAAAAATGCGTGCCAGCGATCGCGCCCGTGCCGTCGATCCGTCGGCCACCACAGGCGACCATTACGCGCGCAGCACCATCGACATGGTGGCCGATCAGGCAGCAACCGAATCGGTCTCTGCAACCGACGGCGTCGCTGCTCCCGTGGCGCAACGCAAGCTCACGCGCATTCGCCGTGACGTTGCTCCTGCTGCTCCTGCTCCTGCTGTTGCTGCTCCTGTCGCTCATGTTGTGGCGGTAGCCCCTGTCGCGCCTG
>JANXSS010000356.1 GCA_025356535.1 Herminiimonas sp. | reverse complement strand
CGCTGCTGCGCACCCGAAGCGGCGCGCCGGCATAAAAGCCGATGCGCATGCTGCCGATGACCAGCGGATTGTCCAGAAAACGCGCATCCAGGCTGGTGTCGGGCACGATCAGCAGCTCGTCGGGATGGTTGAGCGCATGGGCGCAGAAGGCGACATCGCGTCCGGTCTGCGTCTCCTCCAGGCCGACCTTCGCCTTGAACCACTGGCGCTCGCTGTCGACCAGCGTCACCAGCGCCACCGGCGTGTTGCAGACCAATGCCGCCAGGTTGGCGATGTCCTGGTATTCCCGCTCCGGCAGGCTGTCGAGGATGTCGTAGGCATGCAGTGCTGCCAGACGCTCGGCTTCATTGGCGGGCGGGCTGGCCTTCACAGGCTTGCCGCGGCGACCGGCGGTTCTGCCGGCACATCCGCACTGGCCATGGCCAGCTGCCGCGTCACCAGCGCCAGCTCCGTCGTGGCAACCTGCAGCGCGCGGCCGAGCCGGTCGTTTTCATCTGCCATGCTCTTGTGCTGGAAGGCTTCCTGTATGTCGAGCGCCAGCTGCTCGTCGTCCCAGGGCTTGGTGAGGAATTTGTAGACCGCGCCCTGGTTGATGGCGGCGGTGACCGATTCGAGATCGGCATAGCCGGAGAGAATCATGCGCACCACGTCCGGATAGCGCTCACGCACCGTCGACAGGAGGGCGACGCCGCTCATGCCGGGCATGCGCTGGTCGGAGATGACGACATCGACATTGTGCTCGGCCAGCATCTCCAGCGCCCGTTCGCCGCAATCGGCAGTCAGGACCTTGAAGGCGAGCGGGCGCAGCAGGCGCGACAGCGAGCGCAGGATCTCCGGCTCGTCGTCGACCAGCAGCAGCGTGCGCGGCGAATTGCGCAGCTGCTCGAATGCGAGATCGAAGCGGGTCGGCGCTGCACCGGCTTTTTCCAGCAGCATCTTGCCGATCTCCGCTGCCGGCAGCGGTTTGCTGAACAGGTAGCCCTGTATCTGGTCGCAGCGGTGGCGGCGCAGGTAGGCCAGCTGCGCCGGCGTTTCGACGCCTTCGGCAACGACGCCCAGGCGCAGGCTGTGCGCCATGCGGATGATCGTCAGCGCAATCGCGGCATCGTCGCGGTTGGTGGTGATGTCGCGGATGAAGGCGATGTCGATTTTCAGGCGGTCGATCGGAAAGCGGCGCAGGTAGGCGAGGCTGGAATAGCCGGTGCCGAAGTCGTCGATGGAGATCTGCACGCCGCGCGCCTTGAGGCGCTGCAGGATCTCGATGGTGCGCCCGGTGTTGGCCATGACCGAGCTTTCGGTCAGCTCCAGCTCCAGCAGGTCGGCTGCCAGCGCATGGGTCTCGAGCGCCCTGACGACATCGGCTTCCAGGTCGCCTTCGGCAAACTGGCGGCCCGACACGTTGACCGCGATCTTGACCCGGCCGATGGGCGACGAGAGCCACTGGCGCATCTGCCGGCAGGCCTCGTTGATGACCCAGGTGCCGACCCGCACGATCAGGCCGGTTTCTTCCAGCAGCGGAATGAACTGCGCCGGCGAAACCAGGCCATGGCCGGGTCGCTCCCAGCGCAGCAGCGCTTCCAGGCCGGCGATCGTGCCGGTGTCGAGACCGACCTTGGGCTGGTAAAACAGGACGAATTCATTGTTGTCGACGGCGCGCCGCAGCGCCGCCTCCAGGTCGTGCCGCGCCAGCACGTCGGCATTCATCTGCGCCGTGAAAAAACAGGAGGTGTCGCGCCCGGCCTGCTTGGCCCGGTACATCGCGGTATCGGCAAACTTGATCAGCGTTTCCGGGTCGCTGGCATCGTCGGGAAACAGCGTGATGCCGATGCTGGCGGTGGCCGGCGTCTCGTCGCCGAACAGCGCATAGGGCTGGCGCAGGGCTTCGCGGATCTTGTCGACCACCACCGTGGCGCCCTGCGGGCCGTCCTGCAGCATCAGGATCAGTGCGAATTCATCGCCGCCCAGGCGGCCCACCGTGTCGCGCACGCGCACGCAGCTCTCGAGCCGGGCGCTGACCTGGCGCAACAGCTCGTCGCCCATCGCATGGCCGAGCGTGTCGTTGATGTTCTTGAAGTGGTCCAGGTCGAGAAACAGCACCGCCACCTGGCAGCCGTCGTTTTGCGCCAGCGTCAGCGTCTTGGCCAGGGTTTCATAGAACAGGGTGCGGTTGGGCAGCCCGGTCAATGCATCGTAATGGGCCAGGTGCAGCAGGCGCTTCTGCGCTTCTTTGCGCTCGGTGATGTCGCGCACGATGGCGACGATGATCCAGTCGTGGCCGGCGCGCTGGGCCTGGCGCTGCACCTCGATCTCGACCCTGGCACCGTCCTTGCGCAGCAGATGGCTTTCGCTCAGTTCGCTGGTGCCGCGACCGGCGATGATGGCGTCATAGGCAGCGGCCAGATCGTCCGGGCTGGCGGTGCCGAGCATGGCCGGGCCGATGTCGAACATTTCCTGCCTGCTGTAGCCGAGCATGCTGCAGGCCGCCGCATTGACTTCGACGAACTGCATGCTGCGCCGGCTCACCAGCATGATGCCGTCGGCAGTCGCATCCATGGCGGTGCGAAAGCGCTGCAGGTCCAGGGTGCGGGCCTGGACTTCGCGCTCGAGCACGTTGTTGTACTCTCTCAGAAAGTCGCCGAACGCCTTCAGGCGCAGCAGATTGCGCACCCGCAGCCAGAGTTCGGCGCGCAGCACCGGCTTGGCGAGAAACTCCTCCGCACCGGCGTCGAGTCCTGCCAGGCGTGCGGCGGCGTCGCTTTGCGCCGTGATCATGATGATCGGTATGTTTGCCGTGGCCGCGCCGGCCTTGAGCAGGCGCGCCAGCGCATAACCATCCATGCCGGCCATCATGACGTCGAGCAGGATCAGGTCGGGCGGCTGGCGCGCGATCGTCGCCAGGGCGTCGATTGCATTGCCGGCGCATTGCG
>JANXSS010000403.1 GCA_025356535.1 Herminiimonas sp. | reverse complement strand
CGGTGACACCGGTGTCACCGGCCTGCATTATGAAATTCTGCTGCGCCTGAAAAACGGCAGCGACGGCGTGATCAAGCCGGGCATGTTCCTGCCGGCCGCCGAGCGCTACGACGTGATGCCGCATGTGGACCGCTGGGTGCTGCGCAAGAGCCTGGAGTGGCTCGGCGCCAATCCCGACCATGTCGCGGCACTGTCCATGTGCAGCATCAACCTGTCGCGCCGTACCCTGGCCGACGCGACGTTCCAGCACTACGCCGCCGACCTGATCGACAACATGGGCGTGCCGCCCGAGAAGCTCTGTTTCGAAATCACCGAGAACGGCGCGATCACCAACATGCAGCGCACGATCTCGTTCATCGAGGCACTGTCCGGGCGCGGCTGCCGGTTTTCCCTCGACGATTTCGGCACCGGCATGACCTCGTTTGCGTATCTGAAGCAATTGCCGGTCGACTACATCAAGATTGATGGCTCGCTCATCCAGATGATGGCCTCCAGCAAGATCGACTATGAAATGGTGCGCTTTACCAACGACATCAGTCACATGATGGGCCGGCAGACGATTGCCGAATACGTCACCGATGAAACGCTCTTCAACCTGCTCAGGGAAATCCGTGTCGACTTCGTGCAGGGTTACTACGTCGGCGCGCCACGCCTGCTGGAGCTGCCTGCCTGAGGGGCTTGCAGGCTGCCGTCGTGGCCGGGCTGCTCAGGCAGCCGGCAGGTGTTTTTTCCGCCGCAGCATCAGCAACAGCACAGCAGTGCAAAAACTGGCGGCGCAGTCGACTGCCCAGTCGCTTGCAGCAGCATGACGATACGGGAAAAAACTTTGCACCCATTCGTCCACGGCGCCCATGACGACGACGATCAGAAAGGCTTGCAGGGACGCGCCCCGCGCATGCCGGCGCGACGCTGTCGCGAGCAGAAAGGTAATGAGCGCATAGGCGACGCTATGCAGCACGAGGCCGGAGGCAACCTCGCCGATCTCGGCGCGTGCATGCGGAATCGACCCCAGGATCAGGATCAGGAAATACATCAGGAAGCCACTGCGAAAACGCAGGCTGCGGTGAGCCACAGCAAACAACAGGTTCAGAATCCGGCCGGTCATGCGCGCACCTTGCAAAGGTGCGGATGATAGCAAATGCCTGCAAGGCCTTCTTGCGCTGCACCGCAAGTCGCGCTCACGCCGGCGAAAGTTTTGCTTCCCTGTCGACAATACGGGAGCGGGCAACGATCGAGAGGGCGTTTGCCAATGCCGCGCCGGAGGCGGTATTGTCGAAGATGCACCAGATGCTGCGGCCGGCCTGGGTGTAGGTCTTCATGTCGACGATGAGCTGGTCGAGATAGTCTTCCGAGTAAGACGAGTAGTACCGTTGCGGTGAGCCGTGCATGCGCAGGTAGGCGCCCGGCGTCGTCGGCACATGCGGCCCCGGTTGGCCTGTTGGCGGGTCGGCAATGACGCGGGTGATGCGTTGGCGTCGCAGCAAGTCCGTGGCGGCCGTGTCGAACCAGGTCGGGTTACGCGCTTCGCAAGCGATGGTGCAGCCAAAGTAGGCATGCAGCCGCGTAAAAAAAGCGTCCGCCACCGCTGCGTCGAAGGCCAGGCCTGGCGGCAGCTGCGCCAGGATGCAGCCGAGGCGCTCGCCCAGTGCAGCGACTTCGGCGGCAAACAGCGCCAGCGGCGCATCGATCTCGCTCAGGTGCCGATCATGGGTGATGGCGCGCGGCAGCTTGACGGAAAACCGGAAGTGCGCCGGCACGCTGGCGGCCCAGCGCGCATAGGTCTGCGGCCGGTGCGGACGGTAGAACGAGGAATTGATTTCCACCGCATCGAAGACCTGCGCGTACCGCTCGAGATGGGTGCCGCCGGCCGGAAAACTGCCGCCGGCCTGGGAAGCGATGCTCCAGCCGGCGCAGCCGACCAGGCACGGCGCGTTGGCGGCGGCAAGATCAGCGTGCCGCGCATGTTCTGTCGCCATCGTGTGCCCCTCTATAAAATTTTCTTCGTGTGGCCGCTCAACGTTGCGTGCGACCCTGCCCTGATTTTGAATTGCCGCGGCAGGCGCAGTCAAGATACGGGCGCACCGAAAACCGCCCTCACAGGCGCCAGCGCAAACCATACCCGCTGCTTTCTTGCGCTGACCTGGAGGCCGTCGTTCGCGCACCCGCCGCAGTCGTTGCAGCGGCTTCGGTTCACGCCTGGCTGGCGCAGCGCCCAAAGCGGCATGCCGGCCGATCACAGGTTTGTTGATTATGTACAATTAATTTCACAAGGCAATATGTTCTCTGTGGCAAAAATTGCACGTCGCACATCGGTCAAGCCGACCGCATTCAAAGGGAGCAGGTCAACATGAACAACGCAGTCGATACGCTCGGCAATGCCGTGCAGGGGGATGCGTGGGAAGCACTGGCATTTACCCTCGGCGGGGAAGAGTACGGCATCAATATTCTGAAAGTACAGGAGATTCGCGGCTATGACAGCCTGACGGCGATTGCCGGTGCGCCCGCCTTCGTCAAGGGCGTCATGAACCTGCGCGGCGCCATCATTCCGATCATCGACATGCGCATCTGCTTCAATCTGGGCACGCCGACCTACGACCAGTTTACCGTCGTCATCATCCTGTGCATCGGCCAGCGCGTGGTCGGCATGGTCGTCGACAGCGTCTCCGATGTCATCACCCTGCTGCCCGGGCAGATCAAGCCGGCACCGCAGCTGTGCGGCGCCATCGATGCCGACAATCTCATCGGCCTGGGCACCATCGATCAACGCATGCTGATCCTGCTCGATATCGACCGGGTCATGACGAGCCCGGCAATGTGCCTGGGCGAAGCGCCGTTCGCACCTGCCCTGCCCTCCTTAACCCTCCACTGAGACCATTTCCGTGAAAATTTCCGATCTTACGATTCGCACCCGCCTGTATTGCGGCTTCGGCCTGGTCATGGCCCTGTCGATCGCCCTGCTGTTGCTGGTGCATTCGAACTTCACCAAGGCCGGGCAGGCAAACGACAGCAACGTCCATACCTACCAGGTGACCGAAGCCGTCGGCAATACCCTCGAAGCGCTGATCAACATCGAGACCGGCCAGCGCGGCTTTGCCCTGACCGGCAACGAGGCATCGCTGGAGCCGGTCTCCGGTGGCCGGGCTGGATTCAAGAAGAACCTGGATGCGGCGAAAAGCCTCACCAGCGACAATCCGGTGCAGCAGGAACGGCTGGCACGACTCGAAACGATGCAGCAGGAATGGATGGGCGCGGCCATCGAGCCGGCGATCGCGCTGCGCCGGCGTGCGGGTAGCGGCAACGACAAACTTGCAGACGTGGCGGCCTTCGAACCGGAAGGCCATGGCAAGAAAGGCATGGACGGCATGCGCGTGCTGATTGCCGAAATCGAGAAGACCGAATCGGACCTGCTGAAGCAACGCGCGCTGGCGGCAGAGTCCTTGCGTGACCAGACCAACTCGATGCTGCTGATCGGCGGCATCCTGACCTCGATTCTGGCCAGCTTCATCGCCTTCTGGATCGCCGGCAATATCGTGCGGCCAATCGGTGTCCCCGTCGACCTGGCGCAGCGCGTGGCCCAGGGCGACCTGACCTCGGTCGTCGGCGCCACCTCCGGCGACGAGACCGGCAAGCTCATTGCCGCACTGGCTACGATGAACGGCAACCTGACCGAAATCGTCAGCAAGGTGCGCTCGGGCACCGATTCGATCGTCACCGGTTCGGCAGAAATTGCCAGCGGCAACCAGGATCTGTCCTCGCGCACCGAGCAGCAGGCAGCGTCCCTGGAAGAGACTGCCTCGTCGATGGAGGAACTGACCTCGACCGTCAAGCAGAATGCAGACAATGCCCGCCAGGCAAATCAGATGGCGGTCTCCGCTTCGGGCGTTGCCGCGCGCGGCGGCGAGGTGGTCGCCCAGGTGGTGCAGACCATGGAGTCGATCAACGGCTCGGCCAGGAAGATCGTCGACATCATCGGCGTCATCGACGGCATCGCCTTCCAGACCAATATCCTGGCGTTGAATGCGGCCGTGGAAGCGGCCCGTGCCGGCGAGCAGGGCCGCGGTTTTGCCGTGGTGGCCAGCGAAGTGCGCAATCTGGCGCAGCGCTCGGCCGCTGCTGCGAAGGAAATCAAGACCCTGATCGGCGACTCGGTTGAAAAGGTCGATGCCGGCAGCAAGCTCGTTGCCAATGCCGGCGCGACCATGCAGGAAATCGTCGACAGCGTCCGGCATGTGACCGACATCATGGCCGAAATCATGGCGGCAAGCGAAGAACAGAGCACCGGCATCGAACAGGTCAACCAGGCCATCGGCCAGATGGACCAGGTCACGCAACAGAACGCCGCCCTGGTCGAGCAGGCAGCGGCGGCGGCGGAGTCGCTGCAGGACCAGGCGTCGGGATTGCTGGCGACCGTGGCGGCGTTCCGGATCGTCGAAACCGCCGGCAGCACCCCGGCAGGCGCGCCCACCAGGCGCAAGGCGCCCGCGAAAAGCGTTGCCAGGCAACTGGCGCCGGCTGCAAAACCACGCGCCAGAACCGCCAAAGCCTTGCCGGCACCGCGCCGGCAACTCGCCGCAGCCGGCGGCGAAGGCGCCGACTGGGAACAGTTCTAGAGCAGAATTCGAAATGGTGTATGCGAGATGCCGGCGTCTCAGAATCCTTTTTCGCGAATGAGCCAGTCCGTCAGGGAGGCCTTGACGATCATGTTGTTGACGCCGTTCTTGCGGTAGAACGTCTTCAGCGTGCTGCCGCTCTGGGCCAGGAATGCATCGATCAATGCGGTCTTGGCAGCGTCGTTCTGCATTCCCTGGAACCGCACCCAGACGCTGGCCCGCCGCAACAGTTCCTGCTGCTGCGCCTCGACGCTTTCGACCGAACTCAAAGCCATGGCCGGGGGCGCCGCGGCGACGTTGGCCAGCTGCGGCGCATCGTCGGCGTAGCCATGCTCCAACGCATTCTGCAGGAATGCCGCCCGGTTCTGCAGCGGCGCCGAAGCCGTGCTGCGAATACGTGCCTCGACATAATCGACGTGCCGCAACAGATACGGCTGCCGGTCGGCGTACTTGCGGCAGATCCTCTCGGCAACGGCCGGCGACACGCCGAGTGCACTCACGCGCCTGACGGCGGCGCCGTCCACGGTCGATAGCGGATCTTCTGCAGCGGACCCCGGCGTGGCCGGCAAATCCGCCTGTGGCGCCGGCCTTGGCGGCAAGGCCTCCGCCAGGGGAGTGGCCAAGGCGTTGGGACGCGCACCGGATGCAACGGCGCCCACCTTCGGCTTTCGAAACACACGAAATTGCAGTTCCACGACCTTGCGGCCATTTTTGTGTTCGACCAGTTCCACGTCCAGGTCGGTGATCTCGTTGATTTCCTTGACGGCAGTGAGCAACACGTCGCGCTTGAAAAACTTGTACTCATAATCGGCCTCGCGCGAGCCGGTGAGCCGGGGCATCCAGTGCGCAATCTGCGCGCGCCCGGTCAGCCCCCCTTCGCCCTTGCCATGGTCGTTGCTCGCATACTGGCAACAGATTTCGTAGAGGGCAATCGAGGCGCCGGAGCGCAGCCTGGTCATCATCTGCAGGGAGATCTTGGTAAAGAAGCCGCGCGGATCGAGCAGGCGCGCGCGGATGACCGCCGGCAGCTTCCAGGTGACGATGGTCGGCGTGCCCTTGCCATCGATGAGACCCGGCTCCTCGATCAGGCCGACGTTCTTCCAGATCTCGCGCTCGCCGTCGCGCACGTTCCAGTCCACGCCAATGGCCCGGATGTCGCGCAGGATCGCCTTGACCTGGGTGCGGTTGGAGCCCTGCGAGTTGGCCGCTGCCAGGAGTTCGCTGAGCACCGCCGAATATTCTTCCTTCTCCCCTTGTTGCTGCGAAAACAGCAGGAGAACGCTGTAGAGGCGCCGCACCAGATGTGTGATGCGCTGCTTGCCGCTCGGGACAATGCCGATCGTTTCATTCGGTCGGTTGATCAGCGGTTGAACGAGTTCCATGGAAAGTAGGCTATCAGAAAGGTGAATCGCGATCAAATAATTACTTACCGTTAAAAAAGTTATTATTCTAAAATGTTGCTTGACGGCCTGTGGATAACTTTGCGGCGCAGCGGGAAAGATAGGATATTTTACTCACCATGGTATGATCAAAGACTCACCTTCTTAGTACATTCGTCTCACCAAGATAGTAGATTTGTCTCACTGAAAACGCCGCAAACCCGCATGGGCAGACAGTTTTCGGGATTTCAAAGGTTTACAAAGTATTTAAAAAAAACACACAAAGGAAAGGCGTGTGTTTCTTTAAGATAAGATCAGAACCATTGGTTTGGCAAACGCACAAAATTCCCAAGCAGCATCAACATACTGGCATCCTCTTGATCGATGATGCTGGATTCCCCACGTTACAAAGACAACGAAGAAGACGATGCTCAACCCAGAATTGATGCTTTCACCGCGAATCACCATTGCACAGCTAGAAAAAATGGCGGCAGATTCGGCAGACGTGCTGGAGCAGGTGCGCGACAAGATGCTCGAGCCGTTCCCGCGAAAGCAGGCGCCGTGCTTTTCCATTCCCCAGGTTGCTTCGCTGTGCGGCGTGGACCGCGTGCAGTTCAAGAATCTGACGAAGAAGCATTCGCTACCGACTGGTGAATTTCGCAATGACGAAAAGTCGCGTACCTATACGCTGGCGGAAGCAATCGAATGCGTGCGGGGGATCGGCAAGCGCGCCTCGCGTCCGCCCGACAAGCCGGGCAAGCTGATCGTCATCTCGAACTACAAGGGTGGTGTCAACAAGACCACCTCGGCGGTCTGCCTGGCGCAAGGGCTGTCGCTGCGCGGACTGAAAGTGTTGTTGATCGACATGGACGGCCAGGGTTCGGCAACCATGCTGGCCGGCCTGTCGCCGGAACTGGAGATTCAGCATGACCACACGATCATGCCCTATCTGTACGGCGAGCAGGCCGATCTGCGCTATGCGGTGCGCGACACGTATTGGCACAACATGGACCTGATCCCGGCGTCGAGCGCCCTGCTCGCGGCGGAGTTCGTCATACCGGCCAAGGCGCGCGACAAGGGTCTGATTTCGCAGGGCTATCATTTTTGGGAAGAGCTGACCAATGGCTTAGCGCCGCTGCGCAATGAATACGACGTGATGGTGGTCGACACCAGTCCTTCGCTGGGTTACCTCACCCAGAATGCAATGGTGGCGGCCGACGGCATCCTGATGCCTTGCCCGCTCGATGCGCTCGACTATGCCTCCAGCACGCAATTCTGGGGCGTGTTTGCGGAACTGGCCGCGACCCTGCCCAACTTTGCTGCAACCAAGGAATACGATTTCGTCGAAGTGTTTCTGACCAAGACAAAGTCGGAGTCCGACATGATGGCCTCGGCCGTGCGCGGCTGGATCCAGGCTTCCTACGGCGTGCACATGAGCGCCATCGGCATTCCGGAGAGCTCCGTTGCGAAGTCGGCCGCAACCCAGCTCAAGACCATCTACGACCTGCAAAAACCCGACGGATCGATCGAGGCCTACAAGCGCTACAAGGACCCGATGGATTCGCTTGTTGACCACGTATTGGGCCAGCTCACCCTGGCATGGAGAAGATAATGGCAAAAATCGGATCGAAAATTTTCGACAAGACAGAAGGCATCAAGCCGCGCGAGCGAACCGAACCGGTCGCGACCCGGATCAAGACGGCGCCCGGCATGTTTCTCGACACGCATCACCGTGCAACGATGGCGGAGGCCGAAAACGCCCTCCTGCGCAACCGGCGGGTAAAGATTGCCGACCTGAAAATCATCGAGGGTCGCAAGCGACAATTGTCGGCAACCGAGTTTGCAGAGCTGAAGGCAAATCTTGAAGCCTTTCCGCTTGTTAATCCCGTGGCTGTCCGAGCGTTACCTGGCGGCACGTTCGAGCTGATTTCCGGGCATAACCGCGTCCAGGCCTTTATCGAACTCGGACGCGACGAAATCGATGCCTACCTGGTCGACCTGGGCGACGAGCAGATCGTGCCGGCGGCGTTCTACAGCAACCTGCTCTCCCCTTCGCTGCCGGACTATGAAAAATATCTGGGGTTCAAGAATCTTCAGGACGCCACCGGCAAGACCCAGACCGAGCTGGCACGGGAGAGTGGGCTGGCCAAGTCGATGATCTCGATGCTCTTCGCCTTCGATGACATGAGCCCGGCGGCGCATGCCTTGCTGTCGAGCCAGCCGCATCTCGTCAGCGCCACCCTGGCTGCAAAGTTGCGCAGCCTGCCGCGGGCCGAAGAAGCCATTGCCGGTCTTGCGGCCGGCGACATGTCGGCACAGCAGGCGCTTGCCTTTGCAACCGGCAAGCCGGAGAAGCGTCCTGCAGTACCCAGGTCGGGACCGGTGATCATTCGTAACGGCAAGAGCAGATTTGCCGAGATCAGCATGCGCGGCACGACGGCGGTGATCAAGATGGCAGATGAAGGCCAGATGTCCGAACTGATGACGCGAATCGAAACGATGATCCGGGAACACATGCTTCCGAGAAAAATTCGTTGATGATAAGTCGCTGAATTGTATGGAGTTAAATGTTTGAACAGAGGCAATCTTTGCGGAAGCCGGCGCAGACGCTGCGCTTCCGATGCCGACGATAAACGTTTTGAAGCGCCTTAAGTGCAAAGCATGCAGCCGCGCAGGTAGTAGATTCTTCTCACCTTTGCTTTTTCTGGCCAAGGCGTTCCGGGTGCTATGGGTGTTACGGGTGCGCAGCGCACCGCCCGCTTCGGACGGCTCCGGCTGACTGCCCCCGGCACTGGCCGCCCCGGGCACCGGCCGCTTGCCGGCGCCCCCTGTGCATGCCGTCGAACCTTGCCTGAAGTCAAAACACGCCAATTTCGACATCGCTTGGAGCGGGGCCGCCCTTGCCAAGGTTCCACGCAGGAACGCGCGACAGGAATCGGCGTGATCCGAGTCACCTGGATCGGGACTGCAGCCGATTCCAGCGCCAGCCTGGCGGCACGCTCCGCAGCCATGCTTGCCCCCTGCTTGCTCCCATCGGCCCTGGCGACCGGCGTGGCAATGCCCGGCCGACTGCGCAGGGCGCGGGTACGGCGACGCCGCTGCCTGCGCAAACGCAGTCACGTTCGCACCGGGCCAGCGGGTACGCGGCGCAAAGCCCCACCCTCTGCGCGCAATTTACCGCGGCAGCATCGAGGTCGGCGTGATCATGCCCATGCTTGCGATTTTGCCTACCGATTGGGGCGCCGACATTAGTCCGGCGTTTCAACACTTGGTTGCAAAAATTTCTATCGTCGGCCATGCGTCGTGCGTTGCCACCGCTGGCTACGGACTTTTATTGCCCATCGCATTGATTCGAACGTTCAACTGTTTAACAGGCAAGACTACGCCAGGGACATGCCGCATTCGCCCAGGGTGCAATGCGGATTGCGGGAAGCAGGCGGCGCAACGATTGATCGGAAACCTCAGAAAACCACCGTGAATTTGCGTTTTATCAGCCGGCCCGGCTGTCATGATTCCGCGTCGGCTTGTATCATTCAGTTATAACGGAAAAATTTTTATTCGAGGGGCAACATATGGGTTTGCAGCAAGTGACAATGCAGGACTTGCAGGCGCTCGCCGAAGTCGCTGGCGACGTGTTGGAGCAGGTACGCGACGCGATGATCGCGCCCCACCCGCTCAAGGTCGCCCCCAACTTTAGCAGCGTGGCGATCGCGGAGCTTTGCGGTATCGCCCGTGACCAGTTGAAGTATCTCACCCAGAAGTACGGCTTGCCCAGGGGGCGCAAGATCGAAGGGTCGCGGGCGAAGGAATATTCGCTCGAAAATGCGATTACCTTCGTCAAGGCCCTGGCGCCGCATCCGGAACGTCCGAAAGGCAAGCCCGGCAAGGTCGTGTCGGTAT
>JANXSS010000372.1 GCA_025356535.1 Herminiimonas sp. | reverse complement strand
CGCTCTTCGGCCACCGTGACATAGGGGCCGCCGACGACGACGGTGGCCGGCAGGTCGCGCAGCTGCAGGAGGATTTCCGTCATCCGGTCACGCTGAACGATCATGCCGGTCACGCCGATGACGTCGAAATGCCGCATCGCCTCGAAGTCGATGTCCTCGATGTTTTCATCGATGAGCGTGACGCTGCAGTGTGCGGGCGCCAGGGCTGCCAGCGCCGGCAGGGCGCCGGTCACAACCCAGCTGCGCTTGTCGCCGGACATCAGCGGCAGGGCGTAATCGAAGCCCCAGAAGGACGGCTGGAATTTCGGATTGATGATGCAGACGGCCAGCGCACGCGGTGGCAGATCGTCAGTGGGCGCCGGCTTGGCAAGGCGGGCGAGATTGCGGTGCAGGGTGACGGGAGATGATTGCATGGGGACCGGGATCAGGCGGACAGGACGGTTTCGGTGGACGATGCGCTGACGGCCCTGGTTCGTGCGGGCATGACAAGGTCATCGCGGATCTCTTGCGGCGCATGCTGCATCAGCGCAGGCAGCAGATAAGGGAAGCGGCCATGGTACGGCGGCAAAAACGACAGGCGCAGTCCCGCTGCATCGAATGCCCGGGGGTCATACAGCCGAACGCCGCCAGGAGAATTCAGATAATCGGTCCCTTTCATCCGATGAACGATTTCGATGATCCGCTGCTGTCCGCGCAGGCCGGCCGGAATGTCGAGGGTCGAACTGCGCACGACCGGCGAGCGAAGTTCCAGCAGGTCCGCAACCAGGCGCAGTCCGCCATCGAGGAAGTCGACCACATCGCCAAGCGGTGCATGCAGATGCTGGCGGATGCGCTGGCCGGCGACGCCGGTCGGACCATGCATCCACCGCATGCGCTTGAGTCGCCGGTCCAGTTCGGCGCGCGCCTCGGCTGCAAACGCAAGGTCCCTGATGCGAACGTCCCGGGGCTGGTGCCGCAGCGGCAGCGTCAGCCAGTTGGGATGCTCCGGCGTGCCGGGCAACTGGCAACGATGTACTCGTCCGCGGCGGTTGAATTGAACACAGTCGAGAATCACGAAACAGTCTGCCTGTTCGAGCAGCCGGAAATAGCCGGCATGTGGAAAAAAATACGGTTGCATCACTGCGACCGACCGCCGCAGCGGCGCCGGGGCCGGATGTGGGAAGGGCGAGGTCATGTCCATGTGTAGAGCGCCTCGGGCAGCGACAGGATGTGCTGGCGCAGACGCTCGCTGACGGCATTGCGTTTTTCCGCATTGATGAATGCGAGAAAACGGCTTTCGCTGGTCAGAAAATCGTGGCGGTTGAATTCGTCCGTTCGCAGGTAGTGGATCACCCGGATGTCGGCGGGGTCGACCAGGCAATGCGCCAGCAGCAGGTCGTCGTTGGCGCAGTTGAACGCATGGCCCAGCGGCAGGACGTCGATATCGGCCTGCAGCAGCGTCAGTGTCAGGGCAACCTGCGCAGAAAACGGCTGGCTCGGCAGCAGCCGGCACGCCAGCAGGAGCATCTCCAGCAGGCGTTCACAGACGAGGCCGAATGCAGCGGCATTGAAGGCCACGAAACCGTAATTGAAGTAAGGCGGGCTGCTGCCTTGCAACCGGTCCACGTCCATCGAATACGGCACCGACCGTGGCGTATCGGGCCTGCCGATGGCGCCGAGCAGCATCGTCCATAGGCCATCGTGGTCCATGTCGCGAAACGGCGTGTAATGCGCCTGCAATCCGGCAACCGTCGGCGCCGTCCCTTCGAGACGCTCGAGCAGGTCGTCGAAGCGCGCCACCGGACAGGTGTCGGCGTCGCACAGGATCGTCACATCGACGTTTGCTGGATCAATGTAGCGTGCCATGCCGGAACCCCAGGCCGGATGCGGCAGCTGCTCGTAGAGCGCGGCCGGGACGATGCGCCACGCCACCGGATAGTCGGTGGACCAGCGGTTGGCGTCGATCACATCGGCCAGCGCCGGCGCGTCGCCGACGGCCACCGCGATCTGCGCATCCGCATAGGGGGGGCCGAGTCGGGCCAGCGACTGGGCGATCAGTCGCACCTGAGAATAAAAACTCGGATTCGGCGAAATAGGAATGCGAAATTCAAGTGTTGTCATGATGCTTCGACAAGTTTGCGGCGCCGAGTTCAATTGCGTAGCCAAAGCCGGTGGCCGCAAAATCATTGCCGTGGTGAAGCATGATGCGGGTTTCCCGATACGGCATGACGCAGGCGCATACCTGCATCCATTCATCCTAGTCGCCGGCCATCGGCGCGGGCGTGAAGACGACTTCGGCGACTTCGTCGAGACGCACCCGGTTCTGCCGCAGCGGCACCTGGAACAGGCGGTAGGCGTCGGCTGACGGCGCGCGAAAATCCGCTTCGCCGCGCGCGCCGAACCAGAGCGTGGCGTCATCACCGGTGCCATCAACCCAGGGCCGTGTCAGCGCCGCCCAGGGCGTGTCGTCCAGGGCGATCAGCGGTGCTTGCCGGACGTCCCAGCACACGCCGTCCGGCGAGGTGGCGCAGCGCAGGTCGTAGCGGGGATCGGGTTTGCCGCCGTTGCCACCGGTATCGCGCCAGGTCGTGCCCTGCGAATACCACATCTCGAAACCGGTGCCGGCATGCCGCACGCAGGGCGTCGTGACGAACGCCAGTTCGCCAGCCCTGCCGCGCAGCACCGGCTCGTCCTGCTGCTTGCGGAAGGTGATGCCGCCATCGTCGCTGGTGGCCAGTCCGATCGCCAGTTCGTAGGGCGTCGACCCGCCCAGGCGCATGCCGGTGTACCAGAGCAGGATGCGGCCGTCGACCTGCAGTACGCTGGCGGGCCAGATGCCGGCGCTGTCGAAGGCTCCGGCGCCGCCGTGTTGCAGGCCCGGTACGGCGCGCAGCGCCAGCACCTGCATCTGCGCGCCCGGATCGAGGTCGGCGCACAGGATGCCGGCGCGGCCCTGGGCGTCGCGTGCGCCGAACCAGATGCGCCAGAGGCGCTCGCCGATGGGCAGGCACGTCGGCACGCCGGCACAGCTGTCGCACCAGGCATGGCCGACCGGCGGTGTCATGACGAGGCCCTTGCGGCGCCACACGGTCGAATGCGTCATGCGACTAGAAGAAGCGCTTCAGGCGCGTGCTGGAATAGCGAGCTACCGCAGACGCTACCGCCGGCACTGCGCTGTCGGGCGCCAGGTTTTTGAGCACGACGGCAGCGACGCCGACATGACTGCCGGCGCCGATCGTCAGGCCGTAATCGATACTGGCTTTGCCGGAGATGAAGCATCGCGGCTCGATGATGACGTTGCTCGAAATGCCGATTTGCGAGGACAGGAAGCAGTGCTCGCCGATCTTGCTGTGATGACCGATGTGATTGTTGCTCCACATGATGACGTTGTCGCCGATTTCGACAAACGGCTGCAGGGTATTGTTTTTGAGGATGAAGCAGTTTTCTCCAATGCTTTCGGTATAGACCAGGCAGCTCGGATGCACGAAGGAGGCGAAGTCGTAGCCGCGCCGTTTTCCATCAAGAAAACGGGCGATCCGGAAATCGTTGAGTCCCCGAAAACTCAACGGCCCCAGCAGCTTCACGCGATCCGGCGGGAAATGCTGCTCGAGCGCTTCCCATGAGACCAGCGGCCGGCCGGCAAACACCTCGCCGTTTCGAAAGGCATGGTCGACCGTGAAGCCGACGATCCGGTCGGGGCCGTGCGCATCGATGTACACGCGTGCAACGTCGGCAATCTGCCCGGCGCCAAACAGAACGATATCTGCCACGATGATTCCTCAGGCAATGGTGCGGATGGCCGCGCAGATGGCCGACATCACCCGGTCGACCTGCGCGCGCGTCATGTCGGGCGCCATCGGCAAGCCGATCGTGCAGGCGGCAAGGTGCCCGGCATTCGGAAGCGGGTCGGCCGGGCTCGCGCGGAAATAGGGCTCGTGCTGCAGGCCGGCGCCGTACCAGTTGCGGGTATCGACACCGGCCCTAAACAAAGCGTCGTTGACATCGATGGCTTCGGCCTTGCCGCGGGCGACGAACAGGGCGTAACAGGAGGCAAGGCGCGGCGTCGTGACGAGTCTGTCTTCGAGGCCGTACTGCCGGGCGAAATGGCGGTAGGCAGCGGCCACCCGGTGGAAAGCCGCCTGCTTGCCGGGCCAGCAGTCGTGCTCGGCCAGGCCGACGGCCGCATGATATTCGCTCATCTTGCCGTTCATGCCGGCCAGGCTGCAACTGCGAGCGCCGGAAAAGCCGAAGTTAAGCGCACCGTAGAGGCGTCGCTGAAAATCCGCATCGGTGCACATTACCGCGCCACCCTCGGCGGTACTGAAGGATTTGGTCGCATGCAGGCTGAGGACGACCGGTACGTCGCCCGCATGCGCACCCGGCGCCGCGCTGACGTTTTCAAACGAGGCTGCCGCATCGATGACCACCGGTATCCGGTGTTGCCGCGAAAAATCGGCCCAGGCCTGCTGCGAAAACGCCTGCCCGAAGGGCGCCGCGACGACCACCAGTCCGGTCCGGTGCAACTGCGGATGCAGCCTCAGCATGTGCGGTTCGAGTGCCCAGGAGTGCGGGTCGACATCGACGAGGTAGGGTTGATAACCGGCCAGCTCGACTGCCAGCGCCGTTGCGACGAAGGTGTAGGCCGGGCAGAGCGCCAGCGGCCGGTCTGGCGTTGCCCGGCCGGCCAGGGCCAGTACCGATCCGGTGAGACCGGCCGTGCCCGAACTCGCCAGGCAGACGCTGTGCGCGCCGGCGCCAATGGTCGACGCCATCCGTTCGGTCAGCTCCACGACAAGTGCGCCATGATTCGAGTAGCGCCGTTGGCCATCGATTCGCGCCAGATACGGCAGTAGCGCTTGCGTCGTGGGCAGCAGCGGCTTGCAGACCGGCACCGTACCGCAAGCGTCCGGACGTTGCACCGTGGCCAGCCGCGTCGCGCCAGGTGCGCACTGCATCGCCGCCGGTACAGGTTTGCCGGCATACGCCATGATTTCATACAGGCCGTAATCGGCGCGAAACCCGGTGGTGCGTCCCGCCAGGCCGACGAGGAACTGCGCCAGTGCGTCATACGAGACATGAAACAGGTCGTCGCGCTCCCAGTCGACGATCGTCGACATGACGTTGAAGATGACGCCGCGGCGCGCGCGCGGCCAGGCCGTTTCGAGCATGTCGGTCAGGAAGCGCCACATTTCAGCATGGGTGGCGTCATGCTTGACCGTAAACAATCCATTTGCGAAAACCATGTCGCAGTCGATCATCTGCAGGGCGTCCTGCGACAGATCGAGGATGTCGGCGCAGTGGAATAGGGCTTCCGGAAACTTCGCACGCGCATGCGCAATCGCAATTGCCGAGCGGTCGACGCCGATATACGAAACCGTGTCAGGGCAATTTTCTTGAAGATAGCGATAGAATTCGCCGGTTCCACAGCCCAGGTCGCAAACCGTAAAGGCCTGGCCGCCCGCGAGCTGCTGCATCAGTTCAAGCCCGACCTTGAATCGCAACAGCCGGCCGGCGTCGTCCGGCCAGGCCGCGCCCGATGCCGTGTCGCCATGCCGCAACAGGCACGAATCGTAGTATTCCAGCAGGCTTCGAGACATCGTCAGCGTGTGCATGCCGAACAAGCATGCGAGTAATGTTGAATCACTCTCCCATCATTTGCCTGCATGGACGCATGAATGCGCATTTGTTTCCGTAAGGTTTCTTGAACGCACCTGCCGCCGCCGCCGCATCAGGAACACCACCGGCACCACGAACAGCGACAGCAGCGGCGCGGTGATCATGCCGCCGACCATCGGTGCGGCAATGCGCTGCATCAGTTCCGAACCAATGCCGGCGCCGACCAGGATCGGCACCAGCCCGGCGACGATGACGGCAACCGTCATCGCTTTCGGCCGCACCCGCAGCACCGCGCCTTCGATGATGGCCGCCTGCAGGTCGGCTTCCGAGATGCGGCCGCCGGCCAGCCGCGCCTGCCAGGCGTTCTGCAGATACAGCAGCATGATGACGCCGAATTCGGCCGCCACGCCGGCCAGGGCGATGAAGCCCACGCCGCTGGCAATCGACAGGTTGTGTCCCAGCAGCCAGAGCAGCCAGACGCCACCGGCCAGCGCAAAAGGCAGGGTCGCCATGATCAGCGCGGCATCGTCGAGCCGCCCGAAGGTCAGGTACAGCAGAATGAAGATGATCAGCAGTGTCGCCGGCACCACCAGTTGCAGCCGCGCGCTTGCGCGTTCGAGATATTCGAACTGGCCGGACCAGGATATCGCGTATTCGGCAGGCAGCTTCACGCCGGCGGCCACCGCCCGCTGCATGGCGACGACAGCCGAGCGCAGGTCGCGTCCGCGGATGTCGACGTAGACCCAGCCGGTCAGGCGCGCATTCTCGCTCTTTATCATCGGCGGGCCGTCGCTGATGCCGATGGTGGCCACGTCACCCAGGCGGATCTGCGCGCCGCGCTCCGTCAGCAGCGAGAGCTGGCGCAGTCCTTCGACCGAATCGCGCAGTTCGCGCGGATAACGCAGGTTGATCGGAAAGCGTTGCCGGCCTTCGACGGTCTCGCCTATGGTCTCGCCGCCGATGGCAGCCGACACCACGCTTTGCACGTCGGCGATGTTCATGCCGAAGCGCGCGGCCGCATCGCGGTCGATCTTCACGTCGATGTAGCGGCCGCCGTTGAGCCGCTCGGCCAGCGCCGAGGAAACGTCGGCGACGTTGCGCACCGCACCCTCGATCTCGCCGGTGATGCGGTCGATGACGGCCAGGTCGGCGCCGGCGACCTTGATGCCGACCGGGCTCTTGACGCCGGTGGCCAGCATGTCGATGCGGTTGCGGATCGGCGGCACCCAGACATTCGATAATCCAGGCACCTTGACGATGCGGTCCAGTTCCTCGACCAGCTTGGCGGTTGTCATTCCGGCGCGCCACTGATCACGTGGCTTGAACTGGATCGTGGTCTCGAACATTTCCAGCGGCGCCGGGTCGGTCGCCGATTCGGCGCGCCCGGCCTTGCCGAAGACGGTCTGTACTTCCGGCACCGTCTTGATCAGGCGATCGGTCTGCTGCAACAATTCGGCTACCTTGCCGATGCCCGCGCCCGGCTATGCCGAAGGCATGTACAGGATATCGCCTTCATCCATCGGCGGCATGAATTCTCCGCCGAGTTGGGCAAGTGGCCAGATCGTGGCGGCCACGATCACCCCAGCCACGAGCAGAGTGATTTTCGGCGCGCGCAGCACCGCCTCGAGCAACGGACGGTACAGCGCGATCAGGAGCCGGTTCAGCGGATTGTCCCGCTCGCGCGGAATCCTGCCGCGGATCAGGTAACCCATCAATACCGGTATCAGCGTCACGGCCAGTCCCGCCGCAGCGGCCATGGCATAGGTCTTGGTGAAGGCCAGCGGCGCGAACAGCTTGCCCTCCTGCGCTTCCAGGGTGAACACCGGGATGAACGAGAGTACGATGATCAGCAACGAAAAGAACAGCGCCGGTCCGACCTCCGCCGCCGCCATGCCGATCACCTGCCAGTGCGCTTCGCCCGCCAGTCGTTCATCAGGGTGTTCGTGATGCCAGGCTTCGATGTGCTTGTGGGCGTTCTCGATCATGACCACCGCTGCATCGACCATGGCGCCAATGGCAATCGCAATACCGCCCAACGACATGATATTGGCATTCACCCCCTGGTAATACATGATCAGGGGGTGAATGCCGAGCGGCAGCGACACGATGGCGACCAGTGCCGAGCGCAGGTGGAACAGGAAAATCGCGCACACCAGCGCCACCACGATGAATTCCTCGAGCAGCTTTTGCTCC
>JANXSS010000333.1 GCA_025356535.1 Herminiimonas sp. | reverse complement strand
CGAACCAGTCGATGGTTTCCACCGGCCGGCCCTTCTTGCCGGCCAGGGCCGAACCGAACCAGTCGAGCATCAGGTCTTCGGCACGGCGCAGCACCGGCTGCGGAATGTCGGCAAAGCGCAGGGTTGCGGCAAACGTTGCCAGGGTCCTGCTTGGAAATTCGTCGGGCGTCGGCGTCATGTTGTTCATCCGGGTTAAATGGCTTCCTGCTGGCGCAGGGCGTCGATGGCGGTGCGATCGAAACCGAGTTCGGCCAGGATCGCGTCGGTATGCTGACCCAGCCCTGGCACCGCATCCATGCGCGGCGCGTAGGTGTTGGGCGTGCCTGGCGGCAGCAGCGCCGGCAATGGTCCGACCGGCGACTCGACCTCGACCCAGCGCCCGCGCGCCTGCAGCTGGGCATGGTTCCAGAGATCCTGCATGTCGTTGAGTCGGGCATTGGCAATCTGCGCTGCGTCGAGGCGGGCAATCACCTGCTCGGCAGTCATGGCGGCAAAGACACCGACGATGATTTCACGCAGCGCCTCGCGGCCGGCATTGCGGGCAGCGTTCGAGGCGAAGCGTACGTCGCCGGCCAGTTCGGGGCGCTCCAGCACCCTGGCGCAAAAGAGCTGCCATTCGCGCTCGTTCTGCAGGCCCAGCATGACCACCTTGCCGTCGCCGGCCGGGAATGGACCATAGGGATAGATGGTCGCATGGGCAGCACCGGCGCGCGGCGGCGGCGCGGCCCCATCGATGGCGTAATACAGCGGATAGTTCATCCATTCGACCATCGATTCGAGCATCGACACATCGATGTTGCAACCCAGCCCGGTCTTGCCGCGCTGGATCAGGGCGCCGAGGATATTCGAATAGGCATACATGCCGGCGGCGATGTCGGCAATCGAGCAGCCGGCCTTTGCCGGATCGTCGGGCGTGCCGGTAATCGACAGGAAACCGGACTCGCTCTGGATCAGCAGGTCGTAGGCTTTCTTGTCACGGTACGGACCGTCGGCGCCGTAGCCGGAGATGTCGACGACGATCAGGCGCGGGAATTTTTCACGCAGGGCATCATAGGACAGGCCGAGGCGGGCCGCCGCGCCCGGCGCCAGGTTCTGCACCAGCACATCGGCCGATGCGAGCAATTGCAGCAGGATCGGGCCGGCCTGCGCATGTTTTACGTCCAGTGTCAGGCTTTCCTTGGAACGGTTGGTCCAGACGAAGTGCGACGCCATGCCGCGCGTGCGGGTGTCGTAGGCGCGGGCGAAGTCGCCCACGCCGGGGCGCTCGATCTTGATGACGCGCGCGCCCATGTCGGCCAGCTGGCGCGTGCAGAAGGGCGCTGCAATCGCATGCTCCAGGGTAATTACGGTGATGCCGTCGAGAGGCCGCATTGAGATTTCAGTCGCTGGTGAAAGGAATCGGTCAGAACGAGCGCGGCAGGCCGAGCACGTGTTCGGCCACATACGACAGGATCAGGTTGGTCGAAATCGGCGCCACCTGATACAGCCGGGTCTCGCGGAACTTGCGCTCGACATCATATTCGCAGGCAAAGCCGAAGCCGCCATGGAACTGGATGCAGGCGTTGGCCGCCTCCCACGACGCGTCGGCCGCCAGCATCTTTGCCATGTTGGCTTCGGCGCCGCAGGGCTTGTGCGCATCGAACAGGGCGCAGGCCTTGTAGCGCATCAGGTTGGCCGCTTCCAGGTTGACATAGGCCTTTGCAATCGGAAACTGCACGCCCTGGTTCTGGCCGATCGGCCGGCCGAAGACGATGCGCTCGTTGACATACTTGGTGACGCGGTCGATGAACCAGTAGCCGTCGCCGATGCATTCGGCAGCAATCAGGGCGCGCTCGGCGTTCAAGCCGTCGAGGATGTACTTGAAGCCGCGACCCTCTTCGCCGATCAGGTTCTCCGCCGGGATTTCCAGGTTCTCGAAGAACAGCTCGTTGGTTTCGTGATTGACCATGTTTAGGATCGGGCGCACCGTCAGGCCATGGCCGATCGCCTCGCGCAGGTCGACCAGGAAAATCGACATGCCTTCGGTCTTCTTGGTCACTTCTGCCAGCGGCGTGGTGCGCGCCAGCAGCACCATCAGGTCGGAATGCTGCACGCGCGAGATCCAGACCTTCTGGCCGTTGACGATGTAGCGGTCGCCGCGGCGCACCGCCGTGGTGGTGATTTTGGTGGTGTCGGTGCCGGTGGAAGGCTCGGTCACGGCCATCGACTGCAGGCGCAGCTCGCCACTGGCGATCTTCGGCAGGTACAGGTCTTTTTGCGCCGTCGAGCCATGGCGCAGCAGCGTGCCCATGTTGTACATCTGGCCATGGCAGGCGCCGGAGTTGCCGCCGGCCCGGTTGATCTCTTCCATGATGACCGAGGCTTCGGTGAGGCCAAGGCCAGAGCCGCCGTATTCCTGCGGTATCAGCGCCGCCAGCCAGCCGGCCTTTGTCAGCGCATCGACGAACTGCTCGGGATAGCCGCGCGCTGCATCGATCTTGCGAAAATATTCCCCGGGGAATTCGGCGCAAAGCGCCCGGATCGCATCGCGGATATCGGTATGGTCTTCGTTATGGTTTTCGTTACGCAAGTGTCACCTCTGCCTGCATTGCAAGTGCGCCGTGATGATTTTTCGCCCACAGCGCGATGGTGCGCCCGTCGGCCGCCGGTTGGCCGCAAACGGTGAACGGTTGTGTGTCGAACAGTGGGCCGACGGCGCGAAAGTCGAAGCGCGCTACCTGCGCCCCGGGGTCGTTGCGATACAGCAAGTCCAGCAACAGCGTTGCAATCAGCGGCCCGTGCACGATCAGGCCGGGATAGCCCTCGACCTCGGTGACGTAGCTGCGGTCGTAATGAATCCGGTGGCCATTGAAGGTCAGTGCCGAATAGCGAAACAGCAGCACCGGGTCCGGCGTGATCTGGCGCGACCAGGCAGCGTGCGCCGGCGCCGGCTTGCCGGCCGGTGCGATCGCGCCCGGCTGCGGATTGTCGCGGTAGACGATGTCGTGCTGCTCGGTGATTGCCAGCACGCCATTGACGGTGACCTTGTGTTCGACCGTAACGAAGGCAAGCGTGCCGCTCTGGCCCGCCTTCGCGGTGACGCTCTCGACGCGCGACGTCCGCATTGCCGCCGCACCGATGGGCAGCGGCGCGTCGAACTGCAGGCGGCCGCCGGCCCACATCCGGCGCGGCAGCGGCACCGGCGGCAAAAAGCCGCCGCGCTGCGGATGTCCGTCGATGCCAAGAGCCGCCTGCGGTGCCGCATCCCAGAAAAAAATCCAGTGCCACAGCGGCGGCAAGTGCATGCCGTCGCCCATGCTCGGCGCGCGGTCGAGGGTCGCGGCAAGCGCTGCGACCTGGTGTGCATCGATGCGCCGGCCGGCTTCTTCGGTCTTGCCGACCCACTGCTGCAGCAGGGTCAAATCGAATGGAGTATCTGCCATTTTCGCAATAAAAGTTGATTGATTGCACAGTGTGCGGGGCGCGCCGGCCCCCTGCAAGCAGATTTTTCTTCGCAAGCGCTGCGCACGCCGTGACGGCGGCGTGCCGGCCTGCCGGCGCCATGCTTCAACACGGACACAACACCGGATACGGAAAATTAGTTTCTTTTGAAGAAAATTGCGTCGCAGCGCACGGGACGGCTGCCTATCATTGATTTGTTTCGTATGAACAACTATTTTTCGGCACTGAGACAGTAACCGCAGAGCATTTGCACGCATTTGTCGCATATTATTAAGGTTACCTCGGGCCCATCGAAAAAGGAGTATCGATGGACGACAAGACAACGGCTGCGCGCATGTCAAGCGGCGTGCCCGGCTGCGACGCGGTCCTGAAAGGCGGTCTGATCCACGGCCGCAGCTATCTCATTGGCGGCGCCGCCGGTGCAGGCAAGACGATCTTTTCGCTGCAGTGGCTGCGCGCCGGCGTGCAGGCCGGCGAAAGGTGCGTCTATATCACCTTGTGCGAGCCGGGCCATGAAGTCGCGCGCAACATCGCCGGTTTCGGCTGGAACCTCGACGGCATCACGATCGTCGACCTGTCGCCCTCCGGCACCGATCTGGCGGAAAACCCGGGCGAATATCACATCTTCCCACCGAGCGAAGTCGAAAACGTTCCGGCCTGGATGGCAATCTGCGCGGCCGTCAAGGAATTGAAGCCGCAACGCCTGGCCATCGATTCGGTCACGCAATTGCGTTACCTGGCGACCGACGATTACCAGTTCCGCAAGAATGTCCTTGGCCTGGTGAATTTTCTCAACAGCACCGGCACCACCACGCTGATGCTGTTCGATCCCAGCGAAAACGCATTCGATTCCACCGTTGCGCTGGCCGTCGACGGCGTGATCCGGCTTGGCCGCACGACGTCCACGGGTATCAGCGTCGGCTTGCGCAGCCTGCAGGTCGACAAGCTGCGTGGCTCGGACTTCATTTCGGGCCGCCATCCATTTCGCATCGATAATGACGGTATCCGCGTATTCCCGCACATCATCGAGCACATCGGCGTTGCAGCGCCGGGCGCGCAGCGACACGTGTGTGGCATCGCCGGCCTCGACGTGCTGCTGGGCGGCGGCCTCGAAGCCGGCACCACGACGCTGATGACCGGCCCGACCGGCACCGGCAAGAGCACGCTCGGCACGCAGTATCTGGCCCATCATGCCCGCGGCGCCCGGGCCGTCCTGTACACCTTCGAAGAGCCGGCCAGCTTCATCATTTCGCGGGCCGCCGCAATCGGTGCGCCGATCGACGACGTGATCGCTTCGGGCGCACTGTCGATCGTGCACGTCAATCCGGTGGAAATGTACCCGGACGAATTTCTGGGCGTCGTGCGGCAGGCGGTTCAAGTCGACGGTCGCACCATGGTGATGATCGACAGTCTGCGCGGCTATCAGTTTGCCATGGAAGAATTCGACAAGCCGCAAGCGCATATTCGCAACCTGGTGGCCTATCTCTCGCGAAACGGTGTCTCGACCATTCTGGCCAACGAGAGCGAGTTCATTGCCAGCGCCAGCCTGAAAGCCACCGATATCGGCGTCAGCCATCTCGCCGACAACGTGATCCTGCTGCGCTATGCAGAGCATGCCGGCCAGGTCATCAAGGTCATCGGCTGCCTGAAAAAACGCATGGGCGATTTTGAGCCGGAACTGCGCCAGCTGCGCGTGGGCAAGAACGGCATCTAGGTCAGCAGGCAGCTGCATCATCTGGAAGGCATCCTGACCGGCGTGCCGTCGTTTTCAAAGGCAGGCGTGCCTGACGCACCGGGCCGACAATGACCGGTCATGCCCGCCCGCGACTGGCCTGCCCGAAGCGCTAGGCACATCATGAATACTTCACTGCCATGCATCGCGCGCATCTGCCTGATCCTGTCGGAGCCGGCAGACCGCGACCTGCTGGCCGGGTTCCTGCAGCAGACCGGGTACCAGGTCGAGATCGTCAACGCGCATGCGCTCGATGCCGGTGCCAGCAATCCCCTGGCCGGCAGTTCGCTGGTCATCATCAACCACGCCACCGCCCACCGCCATGGCGCGCGCCTGCTGATGCTGAAACAGCAGGTGCAGCCGCAGTACCTGCCGATCCTCCTCGCCCTGGCGGGCAACCGCCGCTCCACCCCCTGGCTGCGCGGCGGCTTCGACGATGTGCTGCGCCTGCCGCTGAGCAAGGACGATCTGCTGGCCCGCCTGGAAGCGTTTCTGCGCCTGCGCCAGCATGCGGAAGACATCGTGCGCGAAGGCGATCGGCATTACCGCGGCATGTTCGACCTCGCGCCCGTCGGTATCGTCCACACCACGCTGGACGGCCAGATCAGCCTTGTCAATCCGCGTTTTTGCGAAATGCTGCTGCATGCGAAAGCCGACGTGATCGGCCGCACCTTGCTGGAGTTGGCCGGCGACCAGGACGGCGAGCAGATGCGGCAAGCGGTGGCCGCGCTGCTGGGGGCGAAGGCGGCATGACGGCGCCCTTCGACCAGCGCTACCGGCGCAGCGACGGCCGTCTCATCTGGACCATCGCCAAGCTCGCGGTGGCACGCGACGCCGCCGGCCGTCCGAAACACCTGATTGCCGTGATCGAAGACATCAGCGAGCGCAAGGCCATGGAGCAGTCGCTGCGCGAGTCGGAGCGCTTCGTGAAATCGACCATCGATGCACTCTCCGAGCATATCTGCGTGGTCGATGAAAAAGGCTGCATCCTGACCGTCAACAAGGCATGGCGGGAGTACTCGCACAACGTCGGCGTGCACATCACGCAGGACTGGATCGGCGTCAATTACCTCGACATCTGCGACAAGGCCACCGCCACCGGCCCGCGCGACGCAGCCGCCTTTGCCGAGGGCATGCGCGACGTGCTGTTCGACCGCCGCGAGGACTTCACGCTGGAATACTCCTGCAGCACGGAGGCAGCCGAGCGCTGGTATCTGGCAAAGGTGACCCGCTTCCAGCTCGACGGCCCCGTGCGCGTCGTGATCTCGCACGAGAACGTGACACAGGCGAAGCTGGCGCAACAGCACCTGACCTTCCTGGCCCACTACGACAGCCTGACCGGACTGCCGAACCGCGTGCTCTTCTACGACCGCCTGAAACACACGTTGCTGCAGGCCGAGCGCAGCGACTGGACGGTAGCCGTCATGTTCATCGATCTCGATAATTTCAAGATGGTCAACGACACCATGGGCCATGCGGCAGGTGATGCGCTGTTGAAGCAGGCCAGCGCCCGCATCGTCGCCGGCCTGCGCGCCAACGACACGGTCGGACGCTTGGGCGACGACGAGTTCGGCGTATTCCTGCCCGACCTGTTGAGCGCAAACGATGCCGGCCTGGTGGCGCAGAAAATCATGGATGCCATGGCCTGCTCGTTCATGATCGATAACAAGGAACACTTCGTCACCTGCAGCATCGGCATCACCGTCTATCCGCATGACGCGCGCGATCCGGATAGCCTGGTGTCGAATGCGGACACCGCCATGTACCGGGCAAAGCAAATCGGGCGCAACAACCACCAGTATTTCACTGCCCACATGAACACCCGCATGCTCGAGCATGCACGCCTGGAAAACGGCTTGCGCATGGCGCTCGAACGCCAGGAACTGTTCCTCGAATACCAGCCGCAGGTGGACATGCAGAGCGGGCGCATCGTCGGCGTCGAAGCGTTGATGCGCTGGCATCATCCCGAGCTCGGCCTGGTGGCGCCGACGACCTTCATTCCGATAGCCGAAGAAACCGGCCTGATCGTGGCGATCGGCGAATGGGCGCTGGGCGTGGCCTGTGCACAGAACGTCGCCTGGCAAAAAAGAAGCCTGGCGCCGCTGGTCATGGCAGTCAATCTTTCGGCACGCCAGTTCAAGCAAAAGGACATGAGCGACACGGTGCGCCAGGTGCTGCATGAAACCGGCCTGAACGGCAACTGGCTCGAACTCGAACTGACCGAAGGCATCGTCATGGAAAATGCCGAAGCGCTGATTGCCACCATGAACCGCCTGAAAACCTACGGCGTGCGCCTGTCGCTCGACGACTTCGGCACCGGCTACTCCAATCTCGGCTACCTGAAACGCTTTCCCCTCGACGCCATCAAGATCGACCGTTCCTTTATCAGCGGCATCGGGGCCGATTTCGGCGCCGATGAATCGATGATCGCCTCCACCGTCATCACCCTCGGCCACAGCCTGCGCCTGGCCGTCGTTGCCGAAGGCGTCGAAACCAGCGAACAACTGCGCACGTTGAAGGCCCTGAAATGCGACATCATGCAGGGCTTCCTGTTCAGCACGCCGCTGTCGGCGCCTGCCATGACGCACTTGCTCGAGCAGCATGCGCCGCAATAACGACACCGCCTACCGCGCCTGAGCACCCGGCGATGCGCTGCACGCGTTGCCCGATTCCGGCGCATCATGCCTTTCCCAGCTGCCCTGCAAGCGACCGCCATGCGAATGCGAAAAAAATCCGACCTGCCTGTGAAGACCTGCGCGGCGTGCGGCCTGCCTTTTCAGTGGCGAAAAAAATGGGAGAAAACCTGGCCTGAAGTGCGCTACTGCTCGGAGCGCTGCCGCAGGGCGAAAAAGCCGGCGGCCTGAGAGGGCGCCGCAGCGCATGCCGCCCGCTTCGGATGAACCGCAGAGAGTGTGGCAGAATCCGCGGACCGTGTTCCCGGGATTCGATATGACGCTATGCCTGCATGATCTTCAGCCGCACCTGTCGCCGCTCGCCCGGGAGCGACCTTGACCATCCTGCGCCTGCTGCTCGGCGACCAGCTCAATCCGACCCATTCCTGGTTCGACGCGGTGCGCCCGGACGTGGTGTACCTGATGATGGAAATGCGTCAGGAGACCGACTATGTGCTGCATCACGCGCAAAAGATCCTGGCGATCTTCGCCGGCATGCGCGACTTCGCCCGGTTGCTGCAGGCTGCCGGCCACCGGGTGCACTACCTGAAGATCGACGACCCGCAGAACCGGCAGACGCTGCCGGCCAACCTCGACTGCGCGGTGGCCCGCTTCGACGCGACGTCGGTAAAGTACCAGGCGCCGGACGAATGGCGGCTCGATGCCGAACTGTCGGCCTGGGCAGCGGCGCAGGCAATGCCTTGCGGCATGGTCGATTCAGAACATTTCTATACCGAACGTGCCGACTGCGGTGCATTTTTTGCCGGCCGGCGCAGCTGGCTGATGGAGAACTTTTACCGCGACATGCGCAAGCGCCACCGGGTGCTGATGGACGGCGCCAAGCCTGTCGGCGGCCAATGGAATTACGATCACGACAACCGGGGCACCTGGAAAGGCGTGCCCGGCGAACCGGCGGACCTGCGGCCCGCGCATGATCATGCGGCGCTCTGGCAATGCATCGTCGACGCCGGCGTCAAGAGCTTCGGCGACCCGCAAGCGCAGGCGCTGCGCTGGCCGCTCAACCGTGCCGAAGCCCTCTTGCAGCTCGACCACTTCATCGATGACGCGCTGCCGCACTTCGGCGTCTTCCAGGATGCCATGAGCACCAAGGCGTCGCGCCTGTTCCATTCGCTGCTGTCGTTTGCCCTCAACACGAAAATGCTCGGCCCGTCGGAAGTGGTCAATCGGGTGGAAGCCGCCTGGCAGGCCGGCAGCGCGCCGCTGGCAGCCGCAGAAGGTTTCATCCGGCAGATCCTGGGCTGGCGCGAATTCGTGCGCGGCGTCTACTGGGCGCGCATGCCGGATTACGCAACGCGCAACGTCTTCGATCACCAGGGTGCGCTGCCGCACTGGTTCTGGAGCGGCGAGACGAAGATGCGCTGCCTGGCGCACGCCATCGGCGATTCGCTGAAAAACGCGCATGCGCACCACATCCAGCGGCTGATGATCATCGGCAATTTTGCCCTGCTGGCCGGCCTGCAGCCACAGGCAGTGCACCAGTGGTACCTGGGCATCTACATCGATGCATTTGAATGGGTGGAACTGCCCAACACGCTCGGCATGAGCCAGTTTGCCGATGGCGGACTGCTGGCAACCAAGCCGTATGTCTCCAGCGCTGCCTACATCGACCGCATGAGCGACTACTGCAAGGGCTGCCATTACGACCGCAAGGCGCGCGAGGGCGAACGCGCTTGTCCCTACAATTCGCTTTACTGGGATTTTTTTGCAAGGAACCGGCAGCAGCTGTCGGCCAACCCCCGCCTTGGAATGGTCTATCGGCAGCTGGAAAAAATGGAAGGCGAAACGCTCGATGCGCTGCAGACGAAGGCTACTGCGCTGCGCGGCAATCTCGACGCCTTGTAGTCGTGCCTGCGGCGCGACATGTCATCGGCGCCGACGCATATCAACGCAGTAACCCGGCGGTATGCCCCGAGACCGGCATGCAACGCTGCAGCAACGATGTACGGGCATGCGCTGCATCGCGCCGGTTTCCTGAATCAGCGCGTGGTCGAAGTCGTCGACACGTTCCGGCTCACCGACTGGCCCTGTGCCGGCTGACTCTGCTGCCTGGCCTGCTCTGCCGCCTGGCGATCCTTCTTGTTGGCACGATGGCGTCCGATGGCGCAACCGACGCCGGCGCCGATGACGCTATGGTGCCCGGCAACGTGACCGGCAACGCCACCGACCGCAGCACCGGTCAGGCAACCCTTGGCGCTGGCAGCGCCACCGAATGCCAACAGGCCGGCGAACACTGCAACTGCGAGGACTCGGTTTTTCATGGCATTTTCCAAAAGATTTGATGAAGTACAAAGGATAACGTTTTTTGAATCCAGGGCAACCGGCGCACTTCTCAAGCACGTGTAGGAAGCCATTACCTTTTCGTTAAAGATTTTTCGTTTTGCACCGATAACAGGGAGTGTGCAAAGTGTTTTACCGCCCGCAGGCAATCAGCGCCGCGGGCGTTTTTTTTGCCGAAATCAACCCGGCCAGTATTGCCGGG
>JANXSS010000321.1 GCA_025356535.1 Herminiimonas sp. | reverse complement strand
GTCTCCCTGCTCAAACATTAAGCAGGTGATTCAATCACGTGGGTCAAATTTAGATGAAATTTATTGCTTTAAGTGGATCAGTTCTAGGCAATCGTCAACACTCTTGGTCATGCCCTTGCAGAGTCGAGCTCCTGTGTTCGGCTCTTCAGCCTCAATTGTGAAGCTAAGCAACCACTTAACCAACCCCCCGAATTTCCGGGTCAACGTCTCTGCCGCCTGGCCCAGACGCCCCAGACGTTCAAAAATCTCGACGCATGGATTTGTCACCGATTCCAGGCTGTCTAGTTCAAGCACCGGCGCGTCGGAACCACGGTGTACCGCCGACTCCGAAGCCCCTGTGCGTCGCGCAATCTGGCAGCCCTCATTGCCGGCGGAGCCGGTAGCTCGTGCGGTCGCGGCGAGGCTAGACTGAACCGTATCCTCACGGTCAGATACTGCAACGAACTTGGCTTTCCACGACTCCCATTACCGCAATTTCTCGAACCGGCAGAACAGGACTCGCATGCAAAGTGGTGTGGCAGGGGTGCGGCGCCCTAGCCGCACCTTATGCTGATCGAGCAGACATGGAAAAAGCAGAATATGATCTGGCGTGAGCAACCGTCGCGGGGACACAACAATAAATCGGAGCGCCTATTTGGCAACGACCAGCATGTTTTCCTTAAGTCTTCGAGTGGTCGCTTTGGCAAAGGCCGTAGCAGGCAAATGTAAAATAGAAAGCACGACTGTATTAACAGATCGGCAACAGAGGAACAATCCATGGAAATCCAGACCAATACCGACCACAGCATCGCAACCACCGAAGCACTGACCGGCCACGTTTCGACGGTGGTCACCGACAGCATGCAGCGTTTCGGTGAACAGATCACGCGGGTGGTGGTGCATCTGAGCCAGGGCAAGGATTCGAAGAGCCCGGCCGGCGAGCACCGCTGCCTGATGGAAGCGCATGTCAAGGGCCACGCGCCGGTGGTCGCCAATGCACATGCGAGCAATCTGCACCAGGCGATCCAGGGCGCGGCCGACAAGCTCAAGCGCGCCACCGACAGTGTCGTCGCCCGCATGAGCGCCGGCGCGAAAGGCGGCAGCCGTATCGTCGATATCCTGGTTACCGATCCTGCCGACGAGAGCGCCCAGGACGGCGTCGACGCGCCCAACGCAGATAACGCCGGGCGCAACTAGGCGCCGGCCATTTCGCGCGTCAGGCGCGCCAGAAACACATCGACTTCGAAAACGCTGAGCGTCTGGCGCTGGTTGTCCACGCGGGGCAATTCGATGACCTCCTGCATTGCGCTGCGCATGTCGGTGCCCGCTTTGGCGCGCATCAGGTTCGGTGCCGGCATGCGGTCGGTGTCGGCCACGGTGACGATGTTTTCGACGGCATCGACCATCAGGCCGAAGCGTTCGTCGCCGCGCTCGATGACCACGATCTTGGCCGCCGTGCAGTCGGCAAGCGGCGCCATGCCGTAAAGACAGCGCAGATCGATGATCGTCACCATCTGGCGACGCAGGTTCAGTACGCCCGCCACGAAAGGCGGCATGCCCGGCGGCTTGATCATGTCGCCGGAAAAATCGATGATCTCGCGGATCTTGCGAATTTCCAGTGCATAGACGCTGCCGATGGAAAACGTGATGTAGACCTTGCGCCCGACGCTGTCGGCGCGCTTGCCCCTGGCTGTTTGCGGCTGCGACGATGCGGTTGTCTCTTCCTGATGATACAGGTTCGAATGGCCGCGCGTCAGGTCGCCGATCTCGGCGCTGGAAAAAATTTCCTGGTGATTCAAAAACAGGATGGCGCCGATGCCTTCCTTCTGGATGCAGCCGGCAAACATGCCGGCGCGGGCCTTGGACAACAGCGGTATCGGCAACACCTCGCCGGGGAAGAAGCTGAAGATATTGTCGACGGAATCGACCAGAAGGCCGATCGATGCCTCGCCGATGCGGGCGATGACGATGCGCCGTTCCGACAGCGCGGCGGCCGAGGCGGTTGCCGCGCCACCGTGCAGGGCAAGCAATACCGAAAAATCCACCACGGCGACGACCTGGCCGCGCAGGTTGATGCGGCCGATGCATAGCTTGCTGGTCAACACCGAGCTTTTCAATTCCGGCACGCTGATGATTTCACGGATCGCGTTCATTTCGAAAGCGAAGGCGGTGCCGCCGGCCTTGAACGACACGCACTGGCGGCGCTCGGCTTGCAAATGAAAATGATTGGTCTCGACCTGCCTGCCCGCCGACTTCATGGCCTGCACCTGCGGCACGTTCTCGATCGAGATGAGCGCCGCCGCATCGAGTATCTGCAACAGCCGCGCGCCGTCGTCGAGGCGGATGGTGCCGCAGATGACGCCATGCGACGCGCTGTCGCGGTACTGCAGGTAACTGCGCTGCTGCGCCCGCACGCGCAAAATCTCGCCGGTGCTGTGGAAGGCGATGCCGATCTTGATCTGCTGATGATCGATGATGGCGACCTTGTGAGCGAGTTCCGCTGCGCCGGCGTCGGGGTCGAAGATCCTGCCGAGATTGAGCACTGGGATGACGTTGCCGCGCAAGGTGAAGACGCCTTCCAGATAAACCGGCGAGAGCGGTATTGCGACCACTTTTTCCGGATAGTTGACGACTTCACGAATGCTGTTGGCCGGCAGCGCGAATTCATCGTCGCCCAGGAAGAAGGAGCCGAACAGCTCGGTTGCCGAGGCCGCTTCGCGGATCGCCGCGGCGGCAATGTCGCTGGCGCTGGTTGCGTCGTGCAATGTCTGCGCAATCGCCTCGCCGCTGGCCGCCTGCACCGGCATCACTGCCTGCAGCGCGGCGGGCGCGCCCTGACGATTGCCGCCATCGACCTGCTCGATGTGACGGCCACAGTCGTCCTCAGGCGGCGCGACGGCGACGCCTGTCGGTGTCGGGTTGTCGGGAGTGTTCATCAGGCGCTTCCTCCGGTTGCCGTTCGATTTCATTGACTGCAAAACTCTGGCGGGCGCAATCGATCGTGATCTGCCGCCCGCGCCGCCCGCCGACCTCGACATGTGCGGCCTTGAGTCCGTGCTGCGCCAGGCACTGCAGGGTTGCCTGGATATTGAGTTCGCCCACATGCGCCACACCCGGACGGGTGCGGAACATGCGCGCGCCGCCGGCGACGATGATTTCCACATCCGGGTAATCCGACGGCTTCAGGCAAAGCAGCAGCAGCAGCGAAGGCACGGCCTGGCTGACATAGCGCGCGCCGATGCGAATCATCGGCGCCGGCGACGCGGGCAGCAGGCAATGCGCCAGTGCGCAGCGCCCGCCCTTGGGCCAGAGCAGGCCGATGCCGATGCAGGAGCCAAGCGTGGCGCGCAGTACGTCGTCGCGCGCGCCGGTTTTGACTTCTCCCATGCCGACATACTGAAAATTGCTTTCGAAAGGGTCGGTCATGTAGCCCCGTTTCCAATTCCATACACCAGCGGCAGTTCATGCACGTAGCAGGTCTGCAGGCGGCCCAGCGATTCCGATTCGCCCAGGATCAGTTTGGAGGCGTCGTGCATGTTCTGTCGCAGCAGGTCGACCACCTTTTTCTGATTGTCCGGCTCGAAGTAGATCAGCACGTTGCGCAGAAAGACCAGGTCGAATTTTTCCGGCGGACGCAGGCTGGTCAACAGGTTATGTTCGGCAAAGCGGATCTGCTTTTTCAGCGTCGCCACCACCCGTGCGCCTTCCGGCTCGATGCTGAAATATTTTTCGAACAGCACCGGATGCGACGCGCGGATGCGCTCGACCGAACGTCCGCCATACAGTCCGGCCGCAGCCGTGGCCAACACCGTCGTCGAGATGTCGGTGGCCAGTATCTGGTACTGGAACGATGGCGTGGCCTGCTGGAATTGCTCGCACAGCATGGCCATCGAATAGGCTTCCTCGCCGCTGGCCGCAGCGGCCGACCAGAGTTTCAACGTTCGCCCCGGATGCGCCGCCACCCAGGCCGGCAGGAAGGATCTGGCAAAGTAGTCCCACACATGCTGGGTGCGAAAGAACGCCGTGTCGTTGGTGGTCACCATGTTGATGAAGACCTGCACTTCTTTCGGATCGCGCTCGACGACTGCCAGGTAAGCCTGATAGCTCTCGAGCCCGAGCGCGCGCAGGCGCGGCCGCAAGCGCCCCTGCAACAGGATGCTCTTGCGTTCGCCCATGGCAATGCCGGTGTGGCGATGCACCAGCGCGATCAGGGACGACAGCGTCGCCGCCGTCATCTCTTCCACATCACCAGACTGCGCGATCGTCTTTTCCATCATGCCTGCCGGCTCAGACCACGAAACCGGCGACGACCTTGCTCAGATCGACCGCATTGTGATTCAGGCCATCGGTGGAGCGGGCGATGCTGTCGCACGAGGCCGCCGATTTCTCGGCTTCCTCGGCGATGTGCTGGATCGCGCTGCTGACTTCACGCGCCGTCATCAGCTGCTCGTTTGCCGCGCTCGAGATTTCCGAGATCGCATGCGTCGTCTTGGCCACGCCGGCGGCGATCTTGTCGAATGCATCGCTGGCCTGGCGCGAGATCTCGCTGCCCATCGATACCCGCTTGACCGACTCGTTGATGAGCTTGGAGATTTCCTTGGTTGCCTGGGACGAGCGTTCGGCGAGCTTGCGCACTTCGTCGGCCACGACGGAAAATCCGAGTCCGTGCTCGCCCGCACGGGCAGCTTCGATTGCGGCATTAAAGGCCAGCATGTTGGTCTGGCTGGCGATCTCGCTGATGACCTTGACGATTTCGCCGATGTCTTCTGACGAACGGTTGATCAGGTCCATTGCCTCGATCGATTTCGCCACCGCCTTGGCGCCGAGTTCGGCTTCCTGCTGGGTGGTCTTGGCCAGGTAATCGGCATTCTTGGTGTTGTCGGCAATCGAATTGATGGACGACGTCAGGCCGTCGATCGAGGCATTCATTTCCTCGACCGTGGCGCCGAGCGCCTGCGCGCCTGCCGCCACGCCATTGGAGCGCTCGGCGATCGCGCGTGAAGAAGTCGAGAAGCCATTGGCCGCGCCGACCACGTTGCCGATCACGCTGCGCAGGTCGCCGATCATCTTCCGGATGCCATCGGCCAGCAGGTCGATCGGCTCGCGGCCTTCGATGATGATTTCGTTGGTCAGGTCAACCTTGGCTGCTAGGGAACCACTGAACAAATCGGTTTTTGCCAGCAAATATCAGCGTTGATTTCGGCCTGACAAAATTTGCGATGATATTGTCGTTGATGGGTCGTTTACTGCCGAGATTTAGCATTCCGAGGTGCTTTTCCTGCCGTTCT
>JANXSS010000311.1 GCA_025356535.1 Herminiimonas sp. | reverse complement strand
CGAACGGCGAGCCGATGGCGATCACCCATTCGCCGACGCGGATCTTGTTGGAGTCGCCGATTGCCAGGCGCGGCAAGTTGCTGCCCTCGATCTTGACCAGGGCGACGTCGGAGCGCTTGTCTGCGCCGATGATCTTTGCCTTGAATTCACGCTTGTCGGTCAGCGTCACGTAGACTTCATCCGCGCCGTCGACGACGTGGGCATTGGTCAGCACATAGCCGTCGGCCGACATGATGAAGCCCGAGCCGACACCGCGCGGCATTTCCTCTTCCGCCTGCGGTCCCGGCTTGCGGCCCCTTGGCGTGTTCGGCACGTTCGGCTGCGGTTGGCGTGGCATCGGCACGCCGAAGAAGCGCTTGAAGAATTCCTGCATTTCCTCGTCATCCGCACCGGCGCCGGGCTGGCCGCCCTTGACTTTTTCCGTGGTGCGGATGTTGACGACTGCCGGGCCGGTGCGTTCGACCAGGTCGGTAAAATCGGGCAGGCCCGCAACCGACGATGCCGCCACGGCAGCAGTCGGCAACAGCGCCGCGACCGGCACGAAAAAGGCGCCTGTAGCGCCTAGTAGAAGGGAGACGACGGCATGTCGTGAAGTCGACGCAGTTTTCATGGGCGCTATTGTTCCGGCTATCTGGGTTTGAATTCAATGGAGTTGGCGACCTGCTTGATGGCGGCCGCGGGAACTTCGCCGACAATGGTAAGCCAAAAATCGCCTTGCCGCTTTCCAGTGATATTCATTGCGCCCTGCTGCATCGAGCCCTCGGTCCGGCTTTGGGATACCGGCTCGATGAAAATCGAGATCGCAGCCAGCCCGTCCGAATAGACGATCTGCGACAACTCCCGCTGCGTTGGCCTGGCTACGGAGGACGCAACGCCGGCAGCAAGCGGGCCCGATGGTGAACCCGGCGCGACCGGCAACTCGGCTGGCGTATCCGAGATCATGCGTTTCATTTCGCGCATTTTTCGAAATCCTGCCGGGATAGCCTTGACGCTCCAGCCGGTCAGCGTCGTCTGGCTCATGACTGCATTCTCGACACGCCAGCCGATTGTGTTGGGGAAACTCGACTTGACCTTGGCGCGATCGACATTGCCGATCGCCAGCTGTGTAAATGCGATCTGCTCGACGACTTCATTGCGTTCGTTGAGGGTCTGCGCACGCAGCAGCAGACCGGTGGATTTTTCCGCCCACAGCTTGTAGCCGTAGCGCAAATTGTCTTTTGGCTCGAGTATCAGCGCCTGGCAATCGAAGCCGGCAACCCGGCCGGTCTCGCCTTTTTTGATATCGTAATGCTCGGCCAGTTCGGCCGGCGTGGCGGCGAGGATGGCGGGAAAGACATCCTGCGTGACGCGCTTTTCGACCAGGAGCGTACGGATCTCCGGCACGTAACAGATGATTTCCTCATTGTTGCGGATGTATTCGCGCGGCTTACCGTCGAGAATCTCCAGTTTTTCGCGCTCGTTGCGGCCTTCCAGCAAGTGGGTGATGCGCGAGGTGCGGATCTGGTTTGCCTGCTGATAGACAAAGGTGCCGGAATAATTGAGCTTTTGCGCCGCGGTGTGAATCTTCCTCAGCCAGCTCTGCGCATCCTGCCGGTCCTCCGTTGCATCGACCGCTTCGGCATGACTCGACAAGGCAATGAAACTTGAGACGACGACGACAAACTTCAACAGCACCAGGGTTTGTCGCATGAGAATTACTTGTCGCTTGTAAAGGTGGCTGAACGCGCAAGCTGCGCCGTGCTGTATACCGATGGGGAGTAACGCTGATGTGCCAGCAGATACTCGTCGATCTGCGGATTGCGCAGTAGCGTCCCGGCAGCATCGCTGCTGGCCACGCCAGTGCCGCCGGCCGACGCCACCATGCCGGGCAGGCCGTTGCGGGCCTGATGCGGATCACCCAGTTTTGGCATGGCAACGAGTGCCAGGACGATGGCGGCGGCGACAGCTGCACCCCGCATGCCGAACCGGCGCAGCATGGCCGCGGCTTGCCAGGGCCCGGCAGCACTGCCGTCATTGATTGGCTCCGCCACGGCAGTCGCTCCCAGGTGCGCAGGCTCCGCCGCCAGGAGATCTGCCATCCGTGACGAGAAACCCGTACTGAAGTCGACCGCCGTTTCCGGCGAACGCAGCACGTCACCGATGCAGTGATAGGTCTCCCAGGTCAGCCGTGCCTCGGGCTGCTGCAACGCGAGCAGCAACTGCTCATGCTGCCCGCCATCCAGGGTACCATCTGCAAAGGCTGAGATCCGTGCATCCATCGTTTTGTTGGTATTCATTTCACTTCACCCTCGCAAATCACTGAGAAGTACCACTTAACCGCTCTCTCTAACTGCAATTCCTGCAATGCCGCATGTGCCGCACCGACCCGCGCCCTGCACGCCGGCGTCATGCCGATGCACTCCCATTCATGGTCGCGCTTTGGATGCCGGCACACGATGCCGGTGTCCGTGTACAAGCTACCGGACCGGACAGCTTACCAGCGCTTGTCAAGGGCCGTACCCAGCAAAGGTCGCAGTTTCTCGGCGATCGCCTCGCGCGCCCTGAAAATGCGGCTGCGCACCGTGCCGATCGGACAACCCATCGCATCTGCAATTTCGTCGTACGTAAGTCCATCGATCTCGCGCAGGGTAATTGCCACGCGCAACTCTTCTGGCAATGCATCCATCGCCACATTCACTGTTTCGGCAATCTGCTTTGTGGCAAGCATCGACTCCGGCGTATTGATGTCTCTTAGGTGGTCGCCGTCATCGAAAGTTTCGGCTTCCTCTGCGTCGGCCTCTGTCGAAGTCGGCGCCCGCCTGCCCTGCGTGACCAGATAATTTTTCGCCGTGTTGATGCCTATCCGATAGAGCCAAGTATAAAACGCCGAGTCGCCGCGAAACTGTGGCAGCGCCCGATAGGCTTTGATAAAAGCTTCCTGTACAACATCTTCGGCCTCGGCCTGGTCGCGCAGAAGCCGCGACACGAGCCGCATCAGCTTGCGCTGATATTTGGTGACCAGCAGTTCAAACGCTTTTTTATCGCCGCGCTGGACGCGTTCGACGAGTAACTGATCAATATCGCGTTCGGTCGTCAATCGACATTCCCTTGATTCTCAGCAACTCTCGCGCGATCCGAACTGTTGACTGTATGAAATATAATAAGTTCATTAATCTGTACGCTGCGGACCTCAAGGATTTTCAGCTTGGGCGCGAATATTGTGCGCGGCAATCCAGTGGCATGCAACGCATAAAGCACGAAAGCTGGTCTGCGTCATGGTATCGGGCATCAGGATTAAAGTAAGGCTGCCGCCGTTGCTGGAACGCAGGTTCAGTATCATCAGGAACGACCAGAGCGTCGACGTGGGGAGCAGGTAATGGACCGCTGGATCGGCAGCAGTGGCAGTGTCTAAACGGGCGTGCCTGCTTTGCGCCGTCCCCCCTGTGATATGTATTTGTCCGGTTCCTGAAATATCAATACGCAGGTCGGCATGTGGCCGAAAGATTTCATGCAGCGCTGCGCTTGTGCCGAGCATGCAAAGAGCGCCCAAAAGGCTGCGCGACAATACCGGCAGCGCACCGACCAGTCCCAAACCGATCACGGCACCGATGCAGAGGCTCGACACGCCCATGGCGAACAATGCCGCCCTGAGCAAGCCGGAGCGCCGTACCACGGCAGATACCGCAATGGACATGTCAGCGGGTCCGTTAAAGAGTGGGTCAGGAAAAGCGCAACGGCGGATATCGGGTCTTGCAGACAGCAGGTCCTCCGTGAAGAGGACCCTGTGTCGCTAGGCCTTGCCGAAGATTAGGGTGCCGTTGGTGCCGCCGAAGCCAAACGAGTTTTTGACGGCAATATTGATCGGCATTTGCCGTGCGACATTTGCACAGTAGTCGAGATCACAGGCCGGATCCTGGTTGAAGATGTTGATGGTCGGTGGCGATACCTGATTTTTCAGCGCCAGCACCGTAAAGACCGCCTCGAGCCCACCGGCGCCGCCGAGCAAATGGCCGGTCATCGATTTTGTCGAGTTGATGACGACATCGTAGGCATGTGCGCCCAGTGCCCGCTTGATTGCAATCGTCTCGGCAAGGTCGCCCAACGGCGTCGAGGTGCCGTGTGCATTGACATAGTCGACCTGGTCGGCATTGACGCCGGCGTTATCGAGCGCCGACACCATGCAGCGCCGCGCGCCTTCGCCATTCTCGAGCGGCGCGGTCATGTGGTGCGCATCGGCGCTCATGCCAAAGCCGAGCAGTTCGGCGTAAATCTTTGCGCCGCGTGCCTTGGCATGTTCGTATTCTTCCAGCACCATCACGCCGGCACCCTCGCCGAGCACGAAACCGTCGCGGTCGCGATCCCATGGACGCGATGCGGTAGCCGGGTCGTCATTGCGTGTCGACAGCGCGCGCGCCGATGCAAAGCCGCCCAGGCCCAACGGCGAAACCGTCGATTCGGCGCCACCGGCGATCATGACATCTGCGTCGCCATACTCGATCATCCGGCCGGCAGCGCCGATGCAATGCAAGCCGGTCGTGCAAGCCGTGACGATTGCCAGGTTCGGCCCCTGCAGGCCGTACTTGATCGACAGGTGACCCGAAATCATGTTGATGATCGATGCCGGCACGAAGAAGGGACTGACCCGGCGCGGCCCGCGCGCCTGCAGCTCCGCGTGGGTTTCCTCGATCAGCGGCAGGCCGCCGATGCCGGAACCGACGATGACGCCGACCCGCGTCGCATTCTCGGGCGTGACCACCAATCCACAATCCTGCATCGCCTGCATGCCGGCAGCCATGCCGTAATGGATGAAGGTATCCATGTGGCGGGCTTCTTTCGCCGGAATGTAGTCCTCGATGCGAAAACCCTTTACTTCCCCTGCGATATGGGTAGTAAAAGGCGACGCGTCGAACTTGGTGATGGTGGCGATACCGGATCGACCTTCGAGGACCGTACTCCAGGCATCTGCCACCGTATTGCCAACCGGGGACACACAGCCCAGACCCGTGATGACAACCCGGCGCTGACGTGAACGACTCAAACGATTCTCCTAGGATCGGTATTGCTGCGACGCTGAATGCTTAGGCTTTTACGTGCGCTTTTGCGTAGTCGATTGCCTGTTGCACCGTGGTGATCTTCTCGGCCTGCTCGTCCGGAATTTCCATTTCGAATTCATCTTCCAGGGCCATTACCAGTTCGACCGTGTCAAGTGAGTCAGCGCCAAGGTCGTCGACAAAGGACGATTCGATCTTGATGTCGGCTTCGGCAACACCCAGTTGTTCTGCGACTATTTTTTTAACGCGCTGTTCGATATCAGACATGGTGGAACTCCAGTGTGGTTGCAGAAAGTGCGCGCATTTTAGCAGGTTTGCGCGACAAAAAATTAGCTTTGGCTTTCGATTTTTACAAGCCTGCAGCATGCCGTGGTACCGCCTCAGCTCATGTACATGCCGCCGTTTACGTGCAGTGTACTGCCGGTGATGTACCCTGCCTGCGGCGATGCGAGGAAACAGACGGCTGCGGCGATATCCTCAGGCAGGCCGAAACGCCCGAGCGGAATCTGCTGCAGCATGGCGGCGATCTGCTGCGCATTCAATGCCTTGGTCATGTCGGTGTCGATGAAGCCCGGCGCAATGCAGTTGACGGTGATGTTGCGGCTGCCGATCTCGCGTGCCAGCGCGCGGCTCATGCCGGCCACGCCGGCCTTGGCGGCGGCATAATTCATCTGGCCGGCATTGCCGGCCGAGCCGACCACCGAAGTGATGTTGACGATGCGGCCGCGCTTGGCTTTCATCATGCCGCGCAGGACCG
>JANXSS010000298.1 GCA_025356535.1 Herminiimonas sp. | reverse complement strand
CTACCAAAAAACCAGCAAAGAAAGGAGATCCAGGAACCAGACCAGAAGACTTATCCACAGACGCGGTGTAATCTACGCGCAAATAGGGTGGGTCAGTTTTAGATGAAAACCGTGGTCCAGTTTTAAGCGATTCCCAACAACCCGGCTCAGCGGCCGCCATGAGCATCCGCCCAGCCCCGGCTGCGGCGCCTTTGCCTGCGCCGGTCCCCGAGCCGCAACAACCAACTGGCGCGATGAACCCTGTCGGACAGGTCGGGATATTCCAACTTGCCGCTCCTGCGAACGATCGGGACATTTTACTGCCGAGAGCAGCGGAACCCGCGAGATCGGCGGTCATTGCACCACCGGGCGAAAACTTGCCTGCACCAACAGAGGCACCGTCACTCGACGCAGGGCAAATGCAACGACTTGTTCAGCAATTCGGGCAGGCCAAAGCGCTCCAGATGGCAAGACACTGCGGTCCTGCGTTGATGGCGCCGCCGCCACTGGGGCTTGGCATGCCCATGGATAAAATCCTCACGATCGGATCCTGGCCGGGCAATGAATTTTCACTGGCGGCGGTAAGCGAACATGCGGGCGCATTGCGGGCGCTCGAACTGCCGCTCGATGACATCGTCAAGGTAGCAACCGCGATTGGGCACGGCTCGAACGCGATCAAGGCGTTGGTTACCCATGCGCCCGCATTACGGGCTTTGGGGATGTCGCTCGATGACGTCGTCAAGCTTGCAGCCAAAGACCGCGTGGACGAGGTGCTGACGGCAGTGGCCACACATGCGCCCGCATTGCTTGACCTGCAAATGCCGCTCGATGACGTCATTGAGCTTGCATCCCAAAACCGCGTGAAAGAGGTGCTGCCGGCAGTGGCCACACATGCGCCCGCATTGCTTGCTCTGAAGATGTCCTTCGATGACATCATCGAAGTTCTGGCCGCTTGTCGCAGCGATCCGAACATACTTGGAGAAATGGTGCAACATACAACTGCATTGCAGTCTCTGGGACTTTCGCTCAGAGAGGTCGTTGATATCGCCGCCAGCTCAAGGAATTTTCACAACACCCCGGTAAGCTTGCTGGAAGCGGTGAAAAACAATGCGTTCGCATTGCGTGCCCTCGGAATGGCGCCCCATCATATCGCCAAAATTGCAGTCGACAGCCATTCAAACGGGTTGGCCGATGTGGTCTTACATGCACCCGCATTCCGTGCGCGAGGCGTCACGCCGGATGACATCGTCAGGATCGTGGCGTTGAACCGCCTGCGATCAGCTGCTCAAGAAGGGCTGCACATCATGAAGCATGAGGCGCTTCACTTACTGGATTTAGGGCTGACAGTCGACGATATCGTCAAGATTGCGGTCGCTAACTACCGGTTTTCAGCCCGGTCGCAGCTTCAGGCAGTATTGAAATTTGCACCCGCAATACTCGATATGAAGGTAACACGCGATGACATCGTCAAGATTGCGGTTTCTGACGAAAATTTTTCAGCCAAGCTGCGGCTCAAGTCAGTGCGGGACCATGTACCTGCATTACTTGAGCTAAAGCTGCCTCTCGTTGAAATCGTCAGGCTTGTGACCACCACTCGCGATTCGAACGTTTTGAACGAGGTCGTGAAACATGCACAAGCGCTTGGTCAACTGGGGCTGACAATAGCCGAAATCAGCAGCATCGCCTTGTATGAAGGCGCCAGTAGGACATTACGTGTGATGGCGACCACCGGGCTGGCGCACCTTAGCAAAGAGGACCTGCTCGCTATGGTTTGCCGCCCGAATGGATACAAAGGATTGTTAAAGGCTCGAAAAGCTTGAAGCCATGCGAGCCGGAACCCAGCCGCCGTACCCAGGCGGGCCAACAAATCCGAAAATCTTGCATCACCCTGGAGGTCATTGCGCAATGCCTTGCTGACGCTGTAGATTCAATTTCTGCTTTAGGTACTCTTTAAGTTGATCGAAACATTGCAAGGCGCTTCGAAAGCCCGAGTCCTTTTTCGAAACGGCCCGGCGGCCACAAGCGCGAGTGTGAGCAAGCAAAAATATCCCTGACCTGAAACGTCATTGCAAGCCGCCCTGCTCCCGCTTGGCTTTCAGTTTCAGCTTCAGCTCTGCCATGACGGCAGCGGCAGCCTGCTCACCCGCCAGAATCGCAATGTTGCGGCTGCCGAAATCACTGCCCTTCATCGCACCCAGGCTCGGCTGGATCACGACATCCGCTTCTTTCAGCTCCTGCCGGCTGATGCTCTGACCCATGATGTTGAAGGTCTGCAGCATCACCTCGACCGACGTACCGGCCGCCTGCGCATCCGGGTGCGATGAAATATTGACGGCGATGATGAAGTCGGCGCCCATCTCGCGCGCAAAGCGCACCGGCACCGGCGCGACCAGGCCGCCGTCGACATACGAATGGCTGCCCAGCTTTACCGGCTGGAACACGCCCGGCACGGCCGACGATGCACGTACCGCCAGCCCGGTATTGCCGCGCCTGAAAAGGATCGGCAAGCCGCTGTTGAGATCTGTTGCGACCGCACCGAAGGGTTTTTTCAATTGCTCGATCGGCAGATTATGGACTGCCTTGTTGACATAGTTCTGCAAGCCCTCGCCTTTCAGCACGCCTGTGGCGCTGGAAAAGAACGGCACCGACCAGTCGGAAATGCTGGCCTCGTCCATTTCGAGCGCCATGCGGTTCAGGGCAAAGCCGTCGTTGCCGGCCGCATACAGGGCACCGACCAGGCTGCCGGCACTGGTGCCGACGACGAGGTCGGCGACGATGCCTTGCGATTCGAGCGCCTTGATGACGCCGATGTGGGCGAAGCCGCGGGCAGCGCCGCCACCGAGGGCCAGGCCGATGCGCAGCGGCCGCTGTGGCTTCGGCGGCACCGTAAAATTCGACACCGGTGGCGCCGGTGGCGCGGGCGGCGCGTGGATGCTGCTGCAGGCGCCGGCCAGAAGCGCGACGCAACCTATGAAAAAACTACGACGTGGGAACATGTTTGACCGGCAGTGCGGCGGGAAGAGGAACGGCGGCCATGGTAGCAGACCGGCGCCGGCAACTATGTCGGCACTTACGCCGGCAGCACCGTTGCCACCATCGGGAAGGTCACCGTAAAGGTGCTGCCCTGCTCGGGCTGCGAGTCGATGCCCAGGCTTGCATCATGGCGCAGCAGCACATGCTTGACGATCGCCAGGCCCAGGCCGGTTCCCTGCGTCTCGCGCGAGCGGCTCTTGTCGACCCGGTAGAAACGCTCGGTGAGCCGGGAGAGGTGCTCGGCGCGAATGCCGATGCCGGTATCCTGCACCGAGAACTGCGGCCCGCCGTTGCCAAGCCGCCAGGCCAAGACGATGCTGCCGCCGGCCGGCGTGTAGCGCACCGCGTTCGAGGCAAGATTGCCGAAGGCGCTGTGCAGTTCATCCGCATTGCCGCGCATGTCGGGCGCTTCGTTGACCAGCGTGACCGTATGGCGGCCGGCCGACAGAGCGCGTGCCTCGCGCAGGATGCGGTCGAGCAGCAATGCCATGTCGACCTGCTCTACCCGCAAGGGATAGTCGAGCGATTCTAGCCGGGTCAGCGTCAGCATGTCTTCGACCAGGTTCTGCATGCGCTGGCCCTGCTCGGCCATCAGCTGCAGGTGCGCGCCGCGGGTGGCGCGATCGAGTTCCGGCTGGCTTGCCGCGATCTCCAGGAAGCCGTTGATGACGGTCAGCGGCGTGCGCAGTTCGTGCGAGGCGTTGGCGATGAAATCGCGGCGCATCATCTCGATGCGCTCGGTCTCGGTCGCATCGTGCGTGACGAGAATCTGGCGACGGTTTTCGAACGGAATGATCTGCACGATCAGCTTTCGCTCGCGCAGCGACAGCGTCAGCGGCTGGTCGTAGCGGCCCAGGATGATGTAATCCATGAAAGCCGGATTGCGGATCAGGTTGGTCACCCGCATGCCCTTGTCGCGTTCGTCCTTCAGGCCCAGGTGCCGCTCGGCAGCCGGATTGCACCATTCCAGGAACAGCACGTCGTCCATGATGACGACGCCATCCGGCAGCAGGCTCATCGCCTGGCGAAAGCGCGCCAGCCATTCGGAGAGTTCGGTGCGGTTGCGCTCATCGTCGCGGCGCAGGCGGTAGAGGCGCGAAAAGATGTCGGTCCAGGCGCCCCAGCCGTCGGGCAGGCGTACCTGGGCCGGATTGTCGAGCCAGCCGGCAAGCAGGTAGAGGTAATTGAGCTGCACCAGGACAGCCACCACCAGCGCGAGCAGCGCCACCGACAGCGCGACGACGGGGCCGGCGAACAGGCCGATGACGGCCGAACCCGCCAGCACGATCAACAGGCGCAGGGCGGCCGGAATCCAGAACAGCAGGCGCGGACGCATCGATGCGCCTATTTTTCCGACAGCATGTAGCCGACGCTGCGCACCGTCTTGATCAGATGTTCGGCCTGCTTCAATGCCTTGCGCAGCCGCAGCACGTGGACGTCGACGGTGCGCTCCTCGATCATCACATGGTCGCCCCAGACGCGGTCGAGCAGCTGGCTGCGCGAGAACACCCGCTCCGGATGGGCCAGGAAGAATTTCAGCAGCTTGAATTCGGCATGACCGATGTCGATCTTCTGCTGGTCGAGGCTGACGCTGCAGCTGACCGGGTCGAGCTGCACGCTGCCGGCGCGCATGACGGTCTGGGCATGCTCGGGTGTCTTGCGGCGCAGCAGCGCATTGATGCGCGCGGTCAGTTCACGCGGTGAAAACGGCTTGGTCACGTAGTCGTCGGCGCCGTGGTCGAGGCCGGCGATCTTGTCTTCTTCCATGCTCTTGGCTGTGAGCATGATGATCGGCAGATCGTTGAACTGGCGGTCGCCGCGGATGCGCGCCAGAAGCCGCAGGCCGGTCTGGTCCGGCAGCATCCAGTCGAGCAGGATCAGCTGCGGCATCCTGCGCCCGATGAAGTCCCAGGCGTCGCCGGCCGTATGCACGGCAACCGGGTGCCAGCCGGCCGCACGCAGGGTGAAGCTGACCAGTTCGACGATCGCCGGTTCGTCCTCGACGATCAGGATGGTGGTTTTTTCTACGGTCACGCCGGCTCGTCCCGCTTCAACGTCGCATAGTCGGTATGGCGGATGTCCTTGCCTTCGACGACGAAGATGACGTATTCGGCAATGTTCTTTGCATGGTCGCCGATGCGCTCGATCGCCTTCGCAACCCAGAGCGTGTCGAGGGCGGCCGAAATCGTGCGCGGGTCTTCCATCATGAAGGTGATCAGGTTGCGCATGATCGAACGGAATTCATGGTCGATCAGGGCGTCCTGGGCGATCAGGCGGGTGGCGTGCTTTTCATCGAGCCGGGCGAAGGCGTCGAGCGCATCGTGCAGCATGTCGCCGGCATTGCTGGCGATGACGCGCACGGTTTCGTAGTGCGCGATGGTCGAGACGCCGCGCGCCTGGATGGTCTTGGCCGCGCGCGCGATCTTGGTGGCTTCGTCACCGATGCGCTCCAGGTCCGTGATGACCTTGATGGTCGCCATGACGGTACGCAAGTCGTTGGCGGCCGGCTGGCGCCGCACGATCAGGTGACTGCAGGTCTCGTCGAGCGCGACTTCGAGCTTGTTGACGTTCTCGTCGGCCTTGATGACCAGGGCGGCGCGCTCGGCGTCGCCGGTGCGAAAGCAGTGTATCGCATCATGAAACTGGCTCTCCACCAGACCGCCCATGAGCAGTACCTTCGAGCGGATCGCCTCGAGATCGAGATCGTACTGTTTGGATGAATGGACGCCGCCCATGGAATGCTCCTCGTTGTTGCGTTGCTAGAAAACCCGGATGCGGTCCTGGCTTGCTGTCAGCCGAACCGGCCGGTGATGTAATCCTGCGTCTCTTTCTTGCCCGGATTCATGAAGATGCTGTCGGTCTCGCCGAATTCGACCAGTTCGCCCAGGTACATGTAGGCGGTGTAGTCCGAACAGCGCGCCGCCTGCTGCATGTTGTGGGTGACGATCAGCACGGTGTAATCGGACTTCAGCTCGTGGATCAGCTCCTCGATCTTGCCAGTGGAAATCGGGTCCAGCGCCGAGCACGGCTCGTCGAGCAGCAGCACC
>JANXSS010000292.1 GCA_025356535.1 Herminiimonas sp. | reverse complement strand
TGTGCTCGTCCCAGCCGACGTACACCAGCTGGTTGCCATGGAAGTTTTCGACGCGGTCGGCGATCGGCCCGCCGTAATTTTCATAAAGTGCTTGAACTGCCATGATGGATCTCCTTGTCTGTTTGTAGTGCGCTGCCGATTGCGCCTGACGGCGTCAGGCCGCCTTGTCGGTCTTGGTCGCACCGGTCCACAGGTTCCAGTTCGCGTTGTCGCGCGAGTGCAGGAATTCGCCGCCGTCGTGCTCCGTGAAGTTGTAGTACTTGAGCACATCCGGGATCGTCGCGCCGCCGCAGTTACCCTGGAAAATCTGGTGTGGTGGCAGCCAAGCCTGCGCCATTTTTTCCGGCTCGTGATCGAACACCGACTTGCAACCGTCCGAGCAGAAGTGATATTTGTCGCCGAGGTAGGTGCTGCTCTTGTAGACACGTTCGACGGGCTTGCCCGGATCGGTATAGACCATCGGAATCTGGCAGGTCTGGCACAGCTGCGGCAGCATGCCGGCATAAAAACGCTTGCCGGCTTTTTCCTGTTCGCGCAGGTATTCGAAGCGCGGCCGGTAATATTTGTCGAAGGTATTCGGATATTTTTCCGACAGCCAGTCGAGCTCGGAATCCTCCGGAACCCAAGTGTGAAAACCGGCGGCATTGCCGACGCTGTAGAAGGTCAGCCAGAGCTGGTGCGTGATGTGTTCCTTCTCTTCGACCGACTGCTCCCAGAACTTCGGCATCGTCACGCCATAGCGGGACAGATCGTCGAACAGTGCACGGCCGTTTTTCTCGAAATACATCTCCCAGCCTTCTTTCCACGACATCACGCGCTTCGGATGCATGTAGTCCATCATCATGCCGACGATGCCCAGCAGGCGGTAGCCGCGCCAGAAGTACTTGTCGATCCAGCGCTGCACGATCGGCAGGTTGTCGGGATGCTGCTCCAGAATGAACTTGATGACTTCCAGTCCCAGCGTCATGTGACGCGACTCGTCGGACTGGGCCGAGAAGCCGAAGTTGACGGTGGCCATGTCGCCGTTGTAGGCGGCACCGGACATGAACGGCATGAACAGCAGATTGGTCAGCACGTATTCGAACGAAAACGAGATGGCCGTCACGAATTCGAACGGGCCGGCAGAGAGGGCATCTTCGATATACGACTTCGGCACCGACAGGTACCAGGCACGGTCGAACATGTGGAAAGGGTCGTGCAGGCCGTCGAAGTACTTGTTGTACTGGCTGATGGTATGGAGCTGGGTCTGCGCATGGCGCAGTTCGTCGATCGACTGCATCTGCGAGGCGACCTGCGCACCGACACCGGGGAAGGCGCGACCGGCCATTGCGAAGCCGCGATGGGCGCCGTATTCCAGCGGTGTCACCGCCGTCAGGAAAATCTTCAGGCTGTTGATGTAGCGCGCGTCCGACACACCAAGGTGGGCGTTATTCTGGGCAAAGGCATCGATGACCGCATACAGCTTGCGCTCCTTTTCGCCCTGGTACTTCCAGTAGGCGTCCATGGTCAGACGGAACGGGTCTTCCCACTTGCTCCAGTCCTCGATCTTGATGCCTTCGAAATCGGCCAGCGGAAAGACCTCTTCCTTCGATTGGTAGGACAGGTCCCATGCCAGATCGCTGGTCATGGTCGTGTACTTTTCCCTCAGACTCATCTTCTTAGCTTGTGCCATCGGTGATCTCCTTGCGGTGCGTTGTATGGGTGTGATGAACGTCAGGTGCGTTCGAGCGCGAAATAGTCGTCGGTCTCGTCGATGTTGCCGGACAGGGAAACCAGGGACAGATGAATGTCCTGCGGATTCCAGGCGCGTCCGATGCGGGCCTCGACGGTCTCGCGGTTAACCACCAGTCGCCCTGGCGCGTCGATCTTGTAGACACCGGGGAACTGGGTGATTTCCGCATGCGGGTTGTCGGCTTCGATCGCCTCGCGAATGGGACGGGCGTCCTCGTTGTCCTGCAGGGCCAGGAAAACCATTTTTTCAGACATTTGTCGCTCCCGTTGCCGCATCCAGTACGCCGCTTTTGACCAGACGCACACGCAACCCCGCAGCAGCCGCATCCAACCCGGCGGCGCCGGCATCATCCAGAGCATGCCCTGCGATCGGCAACAGTGCGGTTGCCGCCAGCGTCTGCCACTTGGCTACCCACTGCGCGAGTTGCTCGCGGTTGGCCGGGGACTCCGCTGCGGCGATCTTCATCACCTGGTCGGTCCAGCGAACGTGCTCGTCAAACCATTCGGCCATGAATTCGGTGAGCATCGAGAAGCCGAGATTGCCGGTCGCACTGATGGTGTTGCTGAAGGACTCGTACATCAGCGGATACATCAAGCCGTCCATGACGACGTTCTGGGCCACGAACAGTTCGAACCAGTCTTTCGTGACCAGCATGTTCTCGGTAAGCCTGCGCAGGGGCTGCCAGACCGGATCGTCCTGCCATGCGGCCTTGGCGGTCCTGAGTGCGTCGCTCGTGTTCCCATCCAACATCAGGCCGATCCGCGTGACGTACTGCGCGATGCCGAGCCGGTCCATCGCGCACATCATCGTCGCCTGCGTGATCGATACGCCGAAGCCATATGCCGACATGTAGGCATTGTTAAGGTTGGCGGCATACTCGACATGACGCAGGGGAAGGAACACGGTATCGATCCGTGCGCGCAGGTCGGCCGGGAGAGTGGCCAGCATGCCGCGCTTGTCGACGAAGGCAAAATTACGCTCGGCGGCCTCCTGCTGCTTGCTGCGGGTAATTGTCCAGGCACCGTAGTAGTACTGGCGGGGATCCAGCAGGCGATACCAGTCCTGCATCACGATAACCGTATTGTTCCTGTCGTAGATGCTGCGGTTTTTCGCCCAGATCGGCTGGTAATGGAAGTTGACCTCGGGCTGGATGCCGATCGTCGCCTCCAGGTACCGGGACGCCGGCTTTTCGTTGCCGGTAAAACGTGCCACCTGGTCGAACGTATTGCGCAACGGCTTGATGTTCAGGCTCTTGATATCGACTTGCATGACGTCCCCCTTTTGAATTTACTTGACGACGCTAAACGCCATTCTGGTTTTTGAAGCAGAAGCCGAAGCCGGCGCAGTCGCGTGCGTATCCTGTTCGACGATCACCACACGATTGCTGGCGCAGAAATCCTTGAATGCCGGCTCCGGGAGGATCAATTCGACAAACAGATCTTTGTCGGCGACGAAAAATTCGAATTCAATGAAATCGTTTTCCGTTTTCCGCAAAATTCGCACCCAGCGCTTGTTCGTGTTGACATTCGGCATTTATCCCCCGATGCTGAAATAAGAAAATCAGATAAGTGTTATTTTCTTTACTCATAGCAATTGATATGCCAAAGTTTTTTCATGGCCTTTATTGTGCATTGCAGCAATTCACAGTTTCATAGGCAGGTTTCGCGATATGCGGAATGAATCAGCGAACAAATTGATGCACCTGCTCAGCTAATTTGACAAAAATTGAATTCAGGTTTTCATGAATTTTTTTGCGTGGCGAATTCACGAAAAGGTGATTTTTCAGTGTTCGACAAGAAAAATCCGGAACGAACCGGATCGACAGCGTCAGCAGGGAGACAAATGATTTCGAAATCTAAGCCGCGCGCTGCGCGCATGGACCGCACACGAAGCAAGTCCTTCAACATCTCGGGAGAGCTGCGCACATCTGCATTCCCTGATATCGCCGATCTGGCCGAGCGGCTGCATTTCAGTCCTGCCGACGGCCGTATCTGGCTCGATGACAGTCGCATGATGTTGTTACGCACCCAAGCATTCGGAGCGCTGCGTCAGGAATTGATCGAGTCGCTGGGCATCGAATCGGCCCGCGGTCTGCTCACGCGCATGGGCTACATGGCAGGATCAAAGGATGCAGCGCTCGCACGCAAGATACGGCCGGGCGCCAGCCAGGCCGACATGTTCATGGTCGGGCCGCAACTGCACGGCCTTCAGGGCGTGGTGCGCGTTGAACCGGTTTGCCTTGAAATCGATAGCGCGACCGGTCATTTTTATTGCGAAGTGATCTGGCACGATTCGTCGGAGGATGAATCGCACATGGCGATTTACGGCGTCGGCTCCGAACCGGCTTGCTGGATGCAGATCGGCTACGCCAGCGGCTACAGCAGCGCATTCATGGGAAAACGCATCCTGTTTCGGGAGATCGCATGCGCTTCGGCCGGTGCGAAGGATTGTCATATCGTTGGCAAACCCGTCGAGGAGTGGGCCGACCCCGAAGTCGACCTGCACTACCTGCAACCGCAGCCGTTGCAGCTGCGCGGCAGAACCGCGCCGGACGACACCCGGCAAAGGGTATTGACGATTGCGGCGAACGGCCCCGGCCGAGCCAGGGCAGACCAACCAAGATCTGTGGTGATCGGCGCTTCGGCTGGATTCTTCGGCGTGATCCACCGGATCAACCGCGTTGCAGCGACGCAGGCCACGGTGCTGCTGCTCGGTGAAAGCGGCGTCGGCAAGAGCATGTTCGCCAGCGAAGTGCACGGCAAGAGCGGACGGGCCGACAAACCGTTCGTGCAATTGAACTGCGCGGCGATACCGGAACAGCTGATGGAGTCCGAACTGTTCGGCGTCGATAAAGGTGCCTATACGGGTGTGAGCGAAACGCGGCCTGGCCGCTTTGAAGCCGCCGATGGCGGCACGTTGTTTTTGGATGAAATTGCGTTGCTGAGCCTGACCGCACAGGCAAAATTACTCAGAGTGCTGCAAAGCGGCGAGCTCGAACACCTGGGCAGCACCCGTACCCGCAAGGTCGACGTACGGGTAGTGGCCGCTACCAACGAGAATATTGCAGACGCCGTGGAGCAGGGTCGTTTTCGTAAAGACCTGTACTACCGGCTTAATGTTTTTCCAATCCTGATTCCGCCCCTGCGCGAGCGACGCGCAGACATTCCGCTTTTGCTGGAGAACCTGCTCAAGCAGCTATGCGAACGGCACGGGCGCAAGATTTCCGGCGTGACGAATCGTGCGATGCAGGCGCTGCTGACGCATCAATGGCCCGGCAATATTCGCGAGCTCGAAAATGTGCTCGAGCGCGGCATCATCCTTGCCGATGAAGGCGGGGCTATTGATACGGCGCACTTATTCAGCGTCGACGAAAATCCCGCGATCATGAGCCGGCTCGGCTTGAGCGAGTTAGGCGCATTGATCCCTCCGGCATCCGACAAGGCGCGCAACACATCGTGTGCGTCGAAAAACAAGATCGATGCCTTGGCCGAGAGCTTGATACTTGCTCAGGAATTTAACCTGGAACAGATCGAAAATGCGTTGCTTGACGCAGCGTTGAAGTCATCGCTCGGCAATATCAGCAAGGCCGCCGGGCTGCTCGGGCTGACACGTGCGCAGATGGATTACAGGACGAAAAAAAGCAAAGCGATCTGAGGATATCGTCCGTCGACGGCAGCCGGAAAAACCTTGCAAGGTCCCGGTTGAAGATTCTCGAATTTACCGGGCCTTTTACAGCCGTCCCGATACGCTCGGCTACGTGCTGCAGCCGTACTTCCGGTTATCGCCTGCAACCGCGACGCATTGCCCAGTGCGCGAAACGCGGTCCTGCGCGGCCGACCCGTGCGCGTCGTCGACCGCTCGAACCTGTACCTGCTGCCTACATGCTTTTGCGTTCTAGCCACCTGTCCGGCTGTTTGCACGAGACAAAATGCGCCGGCACATATTTTGCTCAGAAGACAAGGTCGCGCTTTTGCGTAATAAAGGGAGCCTGTCTTGGATTCGTCGCCAACCGTTTCATGCTGATGTCAAATGCCTGCGGGGCGTTGCGGCATGCCTTGCTGTGTTGTCTGCGTTGCCTGCTGTGCTGCCTGCTGTGCACCGCGGGCTGGGTGCAGGCCGGCGTCCTGACGCGGGCGGCATTGGCAGAGCGTTTTCCGCCACCTTTCATCATCGGCGAACGCGATGCCGCACTGCCTGTCTGGCCGGTCTTCAAGAAAAACATGACCTCGACCGAACTGGTGGCCTATGTCTTCGAGTCCGTCGATTTCGCGCCGATCCCCGGCTTTTCCGGGGTTCCCCTCAATCTGCTCATAGCACTCGATCCGAAGGGCGTCTTCGTCGACGTCGTCGTGCTGTCGCATCATGAACCGGTGTTTCTC
>JANXSS010000288.1 GCA_025356535.1 Herminiimonas sp. | reverse complement strand
GGTGCTGGAGCTGAAGCAACTGAACTCTAAGGAATCGACATGATCGGTAACTACAACTACGGAACCGGTCGTCGCAAGAGCGCTGTCGCCCGCGTGTTCATCAAGGTCGGCTCGGGCCAGATCATCGTCAACGGCAAGCCTGCGAACGAATACTTTTCACGCGAGACCGGTTTGATGGTAATCGCCCAGCCACTGGTTTTGACAAACAATGTCGAGCGTTTCGATATCATGGTCAACGTCAACGGTGGTGGCGAGTCCGGCCAGGCCGGTGCAGTCCGTCACGGCATCACCCGCGCCCTGATCGATTATGATGCAACGCTCAAGCCTGAATTGGCAAAAGCCGGTTTCGTCACACGCGACGCCCGCGAAGTCGAACGTAAAAAAGTTGGTCTGCGCAAAGCTCGCCGCGCAAAGCAATTCTCCAAGCGTTAAACCGCGTTTTCAAAGCATTGAAAAGCCGCCGGGTTTGCGCCCGGCGGCTTTTCTGCTTTTTATTGAATCGTTTTACGATGGTGGCAGGCGCGTTCGGCCCGTTCATCACATGAGGGAGACAAACATGATCAAGGTCGGAATCGTTGGCGGCACCGGTTACACGGGTGTCGAACTCTTGCGTCTGCTGGCGCCGCATCCCCAGGTCGCCCTGCAGGTCATCACCTCGCGCAAAGAAGACGGCATGCCGGTGGCCGACATGTTTCCTTCCCTGCGCGGCCATGTGTCGCTGGCGTTCTCGGCGCCCGAAAACGCCCGGCTCGACACTTGTGACGTGGTGTTTTTCGCCACCCCGCATGGCGTGGCGATGGCGCAGGCGCCGGCGCTGCTTGCCGCCGGTGTCAAGGTGATCGACCTGGCGGCGGATTTTCGCATCAAGGACACGGCTGTATTTGAAAAGTGGTACGGCATGCCGCACGGTTGCCCGGACCTGCTGGCCGAAGCGGTGTACGGTCTGCCCGAAATCAATCGGGAGGCGATCCGCAGCGCCCGCCTGATCGGCCTGCCGGGCTGCTATCCGACATCGATGCAGCTGGGTTTCGCGCCCTTGCTGGCAGGCGCCTCGCCGCTGGTGCAGGAGGGCACGCTGATTGCCGACTGCAAGTCGGGCGTCTCCGGCGCGGGCCGCAAGGCCGAAGTTGCCAGCCTGATGGCCGAGGCAGCCGACAATTTCAAGGCCTATGGCGTCAAGGGGCATCGGCATCTGCCGGAAACCGTGCAGGGACTGCAAGCAATTTCAAAGCGTAAGGTTGGCCTGACGTTCGTGCCGCACCTGGTGCCGATGATCCGCGGCATCCATTCGACCTTGTACGCAAGCATTCTGCCCGAAGCCCGTGGCACCGATTTCCAGGCCCTGTACGAGCACTATTACCAAGCGCAGCGCTTCGTCGACGTGATGCCGGCCGGCAGTCATCCGGAAACCCGGTCGGTGCGTGGATCGAACATGTTGCGCATTGCCGTGCATCGTCCCGATGGCGGGGATCTGCTGGTCATTCTGGTGGTCGAAGACAACCTGGTCAAAGGTGCGGCCGGGCAGGGCGTGCAATGCATGAACATCATGTTCGGCCTGGAAGAGGACCTGGGCTTGCGGCAGGTGCCGTTGCTGCCCTGACCTGACATGCCTCGTAGCCAGATCAATCCGGTTCAGGTGATGTGATGACGGCGCCCCGTCCGTTGGTAAATGTGATGAAGATCAGGCTGTGGTTGCGGCAACGGTCGCTTTCAGCCGCTCACATGACGATCAGCCACAAGTTGTCGTGGCCGATGCGCTCACTGTTGCTGCTGCTGGGCGTCGCATGCGTCGGCGCCGTGGCCTTCGGCGGCTACGATCTCGGACGCCAGTTCGGAGCGCCGGCGGTTGCGCCGCAGGCAGTGGCTGTCACGCCGTCAGCGGCGGGCCGGGCGGTGCTGGACCAGGCTTCGGTTGCGGCCAGCGTTGCAGAGAACCAGATGCGCATCGAGCGCTCGGCGCAGCAGCAATTGGCAGCGCAGGTGAAGGCGCTGGAAATCGAAAACGGCAAGCTCAAGGACGACCTGGCATTTTTCGAAAGCCTGCTGCCGGTCGACAAGACTGTCGGCGGCGTGTCGATTCGCCGCCTGGCAGCCGATGTGGCTGGCCCCAACCAGCTGCGCTATCGCCTGGTGGTGATGCGCGGCGGTAAGGCAGCGCAGGATTTCACCGGTACGCTACAGCTGGCTGTCACGGTTTTGCAGAATGGCAAAAGTGCTATCATGGTTTTTCCGGAAGTCGGCACCCGTGATCCGGCCGATACGGAAAAATTCCAGCTGGCCTTCAAAAGGTATCAACGGGTTGAAGGCTTGCTCACACTGCCCGATGGCGCCGCCATGAAGTCAATGCAGGTACGGGTTTTCGAAAAAGGGCAGTTGCGTGCCCAGCAGACGACTGTCCTGGAGGGGCGTTCCTGATGTTCGGTAAAAAAACCAAGGGCACCATCGATACGCTGATCGGCGCGTTGACCCGGATTGAAGGCGACATTCACTTCAAGGGCGGCTTGCGCATCGACGGCGAGGTGCGCGGCAACGTCATTGCCGAGCCGGGTTCGGCCGGCATGCTGGTCATTTCCGAAAACGCTCGTGTCGAAGGCGCGGTACATGGCGCCCATCTGGTGATCAATGGCGAAATCGTCGGCGCCGTTCATTCGTCGGAACTGCTTGAATTGCAGCCAAAGGCCCGCATCATGGGAGATGTGGCCTACAAGGCGCTGGAAATGCATGGTGGCGCGGTGATTTCGGGGCGGTTAATCCCGGAAAACGTTGCCGAGCCGCTGCTGAAGCTGGCAACGGTCAACATGATCGGCACCGAGCGCCTATAATGATTTTTTGCAGACGTGTGGCTTCCAGGGGAAATCCCAGGGCCTGCCGCAGGTCTGACTTCAATTTGCCGGAGAGCCTTAGATGAATGCAGTTACCGAAATGCCCGCACCGATCGTCTTTTCCGACAGCGCCGCCGCCAAG
>JANXSS010000272.1 GCA_025356535.1 Herminiimonas sp. | reverse complement strand
GGCCTCAAGCTGGCGACCCAGCTGCCGATCATCGGCGGCCTGTCCTGCTACGTCCTGTCGGTGGTGGTCTGGATCATCGGCCTGTCCCGGGTCGACGTGACGATCGCCTATCCGCTGCTGTCCCTGGGTTACATCATCAATGCAATCGGCGCCTGGTATTTTCTGGGCGAAGCGGTGTCCTTGCAGCGGATCGTGGCGATCACCGTCATCATCATCGGCGTGGCACTGCTGACGCGCAGCTGATGGCGCCGCGCCCGTCCCTGCACTCCGGCCTGCAGCCCGGGGCGAGCAGCCGTGCGCCTGGCTGGGATCGGCCCTGCCGGCGCCGCATCCCCGGCCGCCGACTCCTTGTGCAAACAAGCGGCGCGAAACCGGCAGCATGCGATACTTCGATAAAAATTTTCCAGATTCAGGCCATTTGAACTCATGAACCAGCCCTTCCTGCCTTTTGCCAGACCCGTAATCGATGAAGACACCATCGCCGCAGTCGGCGACGTACTGCGCTCCGGGTGGATCACCAGCGGGCCCAAGGTCGCCCTGTTCGAGCAGCAGCTCTCGGCCTGGTGCGGCGGCCGCCCGGTGCGCACCTTCAATTCCGGCACCTGCACGATGGAGATCGCCCTGCGCATCGCCGGCATCGGCCCCGGCGACGAAGTCATCACCACGCCGATCTCGTGGGTGGCAACGGCAAACGTGATTCTCGAAGTCGGCGCCACGCCGGTGTTTGCCGACATCGATCCGGTCACGCGCAACCTCGACCTCGACGCCGTCGAAGCCGCGATCACGCCGCGCACCCGGGCCATCATTCCCGTCTACCTCTCCGGGCTGCCGGTCGACATGAACCGGCTGTATGCGCTGGCAGCCCGGCACGACCTGCGCGTGATCGAGGATGCGGCGCAGGCGCTGGGCAGCACCTGGCGCGGCCGGCACATCGGCGCCTTCGGCGACCTGGTCTCGTTCAGCTTCCAGGCCAACAAGAACGTCACCTCCACGGAGGGCGGTTGCCTGGTCGTCAACAATGCAGCCGAGGCAACCCTGGCCGAGAAGTACCGGCTGCAGGGCGTCACCCGCAGCGGCCTCGACGGCCTCGACGTCGATGTTTTGGGCGGCAAGTTCAACATGACCGACGTGGCCGCAGCGGTGGGCATCGGCCAGTTCGCCCACATCGAGCGCATCACCGCCCGCCGCAAGGCGCTGGCACGGCTGTATTTTTCGCTGTTCGGCGGCGACTTTTCCGTGACGACCGGTGCGCAGCTGCCGGTGGCCGACTTTGAAAACAGCAACTGGCACATGTTCCAGCTGGTGCTGCCCGAGCGCATGCCGCGCGCCGTCTTCATGGCGCAGATGCTGGAGCGCCAGATCGGCATCGGCTATCACTATCCGGCCATCCATCTTTTGACGATGTACCGCGCACGCGGCTTTACCGACGGCATGTTCCCGGTGGCCGAACGGGTCGGCCGGCAGATCGTCTCCCTGCCGATGTTTACCACCATGACCGATGCAGACGTCGCGCGCGCCGTCGACGCCGTCAAGACCGTGCTGGCAGCCTGAGATGCAGATCGATCTTTCCGTCGTCATACCGATCTATAACGAGCAGGCCAGCCTCGAGAAGCTGTTCGAGCGGCTCTATCCGGCGCTCGACGCGCTCGGGCTGGCCTATGAAATCATTTTCATCAACGACGGCAGTCGCGACCGCTCGGCCGCCATCCTGGCCGACCAGTTCCGGCTGCGACCGGACGTCACCCGCGTGGTGCTGTTCAACGGCAACTACGGCCAGCACATGGCGATCCTGGCCGGCTTTGCCGAGACCCGCGGCGAGATCACGGTGACGCTGGACGCCGACCTGCAGAATCCACCGGAGGAAATCGGCAACCTGGTGGCAAAGATGCGCGAAGGCTACGACTACGTCGGCTCGATCCGGCGCGACCGCCAGGACGCGGCCTGGCGCACCTATGCCTCGCGCGCCATGAACCGGCTGCGCGAGCGCATCACCCGCATCCACATGACCGACCAGGGCAACATGCTGCGCGCTTACGGACGCAACGTCATCGACCTGATCAACCAGTGCAGCGAAGTCAATACCTTCGTGCCGGCGCTGGCCTATACCTTTGCCCGCAACCCCACCGAGATCGTGGTGGCGCATGAAGAACGCTTGGCCGGCGAATCGAAATATTCGCTCTACAGCCTGATCCGCCTGAATTTCGATCTGGTGACCGGCTTTTCGCTGGTGCCGCTGCAGTTCTTTTCGATCCTCGGCATTGCCCTGTCGCTGCTGTCGGCCGGCCTGTTCTTCCTGCTGCTGCTGCGCCGCCTGCTCTTCGGCGCCGAGGTCGAGGGTGTCTTCACGCTCTTTGCCATCAGCTTCTTCCTGATGGGCGTGATCCTGTTCGGCATCGGTCTCGTCGGCGAATACGTCGGGCGCATCTACGAGCAGGTGCGCGGGCGGCCGCGTTTCGTGGTGCAGACCATCCTGCAGCAGGAGCGCGCGGCGGGCCCGGGCATGCAGTCGGTGCCGCATGCGTCCCAAGCGGCCAACCGCGGCGCGGAGCATTGAAGCCGATGCGCGCCGTCGTCTTTGCCTATCATGATGTCGGCGTGCGCTGCCTGCAGGTATTGCTGGCGCGCGGCGTCGACGTTGCCCTGGTGGTCACGCATGAAGACAATCCGGCCGAGACCATCTGGTTCGCCTCGGTTGCAGGCGTCTGCGCCGAACATGGCATTGCCTGTATCACGCCGGCCGATCCGCGCACGCCGGCGCTGCTCACGCAGGTGCAGGCGGCCCGGCCGGACATGCTCTTCAGCTTCTACTACCGCCACATGCTGCCGGTGGCGCTCTTGGAAAGCGCGCCGCTGGGCGCCTTCAACATGCACGGCTCCCTGCTGCCGAAATACCGCGGCCGGGTGCCGGTCAACTGGGCGGTGCTGCATGGCGAAACCGAGACCGGCGCGACCCTGCATGAAATGGTGGCAAAGCCGGACGCCGGCGCCATCATCGCGCAGACAGCGGTGCCGATTTTGCCCGACGACACTGCAGCGGAAGTCTTTGCAAAAGTCGTGGTGGCAGCCGAGCAGACACTCTGGCGCGTGCTGCCGCAAATGCTGGCAGGCGTCATTCCGCGCTTGCCGAACGATCTGTCGCAAGGCAGCTACTTCGGCGGGCGCAATGCCGACGACGGTCGCATCGACTGGTCGCAGCCGGCGCAGACGGTCTACAACTTGGTGCGGGCAGTCGCGCCGCCCTATCCCGGCGCCTGGACCCTGCTCGGCACGCAGCGCTGCGTGATTGCCAGGGCGCGCCTGCAAAACCCCGGATGGCTTGCAGAACAGCAATCAAATCTGGCTTGCGGACTGGCGGTAGTGGATAATCGCATGCTTGGCATCTGCGGCGACGGCCGCGCGCTGCACATACACGAACTGCGCATCGACGACGTGCCGATCACGCCGGCGGCGCTGGCAAGCCTGCTGTCGCACCCGCAGGCAGCCTCCTGACAACGCGCCGGCTGTACTGGCGGCGCATTTCCCTCCCAATTCAAGAAAGCGAGACCCCATGAAAAAAGTCCTGATCCTCGGCATCAACGGCTTCATCGGCCATCACCTGTCCAAGCGCATCCTGGAGACCACCGACTGGGATGTCTACGGCATGGACATGCAGTCGAACCGGATTTCCGGCGTGCTCGACAATCCGGCCTACAAGGACCGGATGCATTTCTTCGAAGGCGACATCACCATCAACAAGGAATGGGTGGAGTACCACGTCAAGAAATGCGACGTCATCCTGCCGCTGGTGGCGATCGCCACGCCATCGACGTACGTGAAGGAGCCGCTGCGGGTTTTCGAGCTCGACTTCGAGGCGAACCTGCCGATCGTGCGTTCGGCGGCAAAATACAAGAAGCACCTGATCTTCCCGTCGACTTCTGAAGTCTATGGCATGAGCGAAGATCCTGAATTCGATCCGGAAGCCTCGCACCTGGTGTACGGCCCGATCAACAAGCCGCGCTGGATCTACGCCTGCGCCAAGCAGCTGATGGACCGCGTGATCTGGGGCTACGGCATGGAAGGCCTGAATTTCACCCTGTTCCGGCCATTCAACTGGATCGGCTCCGGCCTCGATTCGATCCATACGCCGAAGGAAGGCAGCTCCCGCGTGGTGACGCAGTTCTTCGGCCATATCGTGCGCGGTGAAAACATCTCGCTGGTCGACGGCGGCGCCCAGAAACGCGCCTTCACCTATATCGACGATGGCGTCGATGCGCTGATTCGCATCATCGACAACAAGGATGGCATTGCCAGCGGCAAGATCTACAACATCGGCAATCCGGTCAACAACTATTCGATCCGCGAACTGGCTACCATGATGCTGGCGCTGGCGGCCGACTATCCGGAATATGCGGAGTCGGCCAAGAACGTGCAGCTGCTGGAGACCACCTCCGGCCAGTACTACGGCGCCGGTTACCAGGACGTGCAGAACCGCGTGCCCAAGATCACCAATACCTGCGCCGAACTGGGCTGGGCGCCGAAGACCATGATGGCCGAAACCCTGCGCAACATCTTCGACGCCTATCGTGGCCAGGTCGGCGAAGCCCGCGCCCTGATGGATTGAGCATGCCGCTCCTGACGCTGAAGGTCGATGTCGATACCTATCGCGGCACCCGCGAAGGCGTGCCGAACCTTCTGCGTCTGCTGGGCGCGCATCGGGCCGAAGCCACCTTCCTGTTTTCGCTCGGGCCGGATCACACCGGCTGGGCGCTGCGGCGGGCGCTGCGTCCGGGGTTTTTCCAGAAGGTGTCGCGCACCTCGGTGCTCGAACACTATGGCCTGAAGACATTGATGTACGGCGTGCTGCTGCCGGCGCCGGACATCGGGCGCGACTGTGCGGCGCACATGAAAAGCGTACGCGACGCCGGCCACGAGTGCGGCATTCATACCTGGGACCATGTGCTGTGGCAGGACAACGTGCGCAAGCGCGGCCCCGGCTGGACCGGCGACCTGATGCAACGCGCCTATGACCGCTACACCGACATCTTCGGCCACGCGCCGAGGACGCACGGCGCAGCGGGCTGGCAGATGAACGCCGAAGCCTTT
>JANXSS010000259.1 GCA_025356535.1 Herminiimonas sp. | reverse complement strand
GCAGATGCCGATGACCGGGCGGCCGTCGAACTGGTCGCGCGGTATGCCGCGGTTCTGCAGCCAGGAGCGGTAGATGAAACCATCCCGGTCGTGACGGCCGAACCAGGCTTGACTGCGCAGCAACGGGCGTTTGGTATCGGTCACGAAATCCCCTTCCGGATGTAAATGGCGGTGCGTGAAGTTTCCACTTAACTGACGCAAGAGTCTATTGCAGAAGTGAAAACAGGTAAAGTGGTCATACCACCGTCAGCCGTTCGGCATTTCGGCTGCAGCACCGCGCTCGCCCATGCGCTGCAGGTTGACAAGGCCCTTGCAGCATGAAATCATCCGGACAACTGGTCAGGCCAATTTTCAGGCATGGCAATCGGCAAACCGCACAGCGCACAGCGCCAGAAGCGCAGGCAGACCGATCGATGGAGCGCCGTTTGGAGCCATTAGAAGCAAGGTAATAATTAGCCTCCTTACCCACTAACGTCGGAGCCGCCATGCCCATCCAGGTCGTCGAAAGCCAGCGGCTCTACCGCCAGATCAGCGCCCAGTTGCGCGCGCTGATCGTGGCCGGCGAATTCCCCGCCGGTACGCGCCTGCCGGCCGAGCGCGAGCTCTCGGTGCAACTCGGCGTGAGCCGGCCATCCCTGCGCGAGGCGCTGATTGCCCTGGAAGTGGAAGGCCATGTCGAAATCCGCAAGGGCTCGGGCATCTACGTTTGCGAACTGCGCCGCGCCGCGCCCGAGGACCCCGACATTTCGGGCGAAGAGGGGCCGCTCGAACTGATCCGGGCGCGGGCGCTGATCGAGGGCGAAGTCGCCGCCTACGCCGCCCGCGCCGGAAAAAAGCGGCACTTCGATGCGATCAGGGACGCGATCGACATGATGGCAGCCGATGCAAAGGCCGGCAAAAATCCGCTCGAAGCCGACCGCCTGTTTCACGTTCGCGTGGCCGAGGCCAGTGGCAACAGCGTGCTGGTCGGCGTGGTGCGGCGGCTCTTCGACGCCCGGCTCGGGCCGCTGTTCGACCAGCTCGACCGCCACTTCGACAGCGCCGATGTCTGGCAGCAGGCGATTGCCGAGCACCGCGACGTGCTCAAGGCCTTGCGCACCAGGGACGCAGCCAGTGCCCGGGCGGCGATGCAACGGCACATGGAAATTTCATACAAGCGGCTGACGTCGAGCCTGACCCGAGCCGGATAACTCTGCACGACTGTTTTTCATGGAGGCACGAAATGGCCGATCGGCTCGCTGGAAAAACTGCATTGATCACCGCTGCGGCGCAGGGCATCGGACGCGCCAGCGTCGAGGCTTTTCTGGTCGAGGGCGCCCGGGTGATTGCCACCGATATCAACGAGGCGCTGCTGGCAGAACTGCGCGGCCATGCGCAATGCGAGACGCGTCGCCTCGATGTCACCAATGCGGGCGACATTGCAGCGCTGGCGCGCGAGGTCGGCGCCATCGACATCCTCTTCAATTGCGCCGGCTACGTGCATCACGGCTCCATCCTCGACTGCGAGGAGCGCGACTGGGCGTTCACCCTGGAACTCAACGTCACCTCGATGTTCCACACGATTCGCGCCTTCCTGCCCGGCATGCAGCAACGCGGCGGCGGCTCGATCATCAACATGGCCTCGGTTGTCTCCAGCATCAAGGGCGCGCCGGTGCGCTTCGCCTACGCCGCCAGCAAGGCCGCCGTGATCGGCCTGACGAAATCGGTCGCAGCCGACTTCGTGACCCAGGGCATTCGCTGCAACGCGATCTGCCCCGGCACCATCGAGTCGCCTTCGCTGCAACAGCGGATCGCCGCGCAGTCGCTTCGCAGCGGCCAGAGCGAGGCGCAGGTGCGCCAGAGCTTCGTTGCGCGCCAGCCGGTCGGACGACTCGGCACGACTGCCGAAATTGCGGCACTGGCGGTCTACCTGGCATCCGACGAATCCCGCTTTACCACCGGCACCACGCAGATCATCGATGGTGGCTGGTCGGTCTGAACCGTTGCATGAATTTTTAATGGAGATGCTTGTGAAGCTACTGCGCTACGGCCCCAAGGGCCACGAAAGACCGGCACTGATCGACGCCGCCGGCAAGGTGCGCGACCTGTCGGGCGAAATCGCCGACATCACGCCGGACCTGCTGTCGCCCGCCGGCCTGCAGCGCCTGCGCGCCCTGGACCCGAAGCGCCTGCCGGAAGTGATGGCGCCCGGTCGTATCGGCATGCCGTTCGGTGCGCCCGGAAAATTCCTGTGCGTCGGCCTGAACTACAGCGATCATGCGGCCGAATCGGGCATGGCCGTGCCGGCCGAGCCGATTATTTTCACGAAATGGTCGAACTGCTACAGCGGGCCGGATGACGCCGTCGTCATGCCGCCGGCCTCGCAAAAGACCGACTGGGAAGTCGAACTCGGCGTGGTCATCGGCAGCAAGGCCCGGTATGTCAGCCTCGACGCGGCGCTCGACCATGTGGCCGGTTACTGCATCGTCAACGACATCTCGGAACGCGCCTGCCAGCTCGAACGCGGCGGCAGCTGGGACAAGGGCAAGGGATTCGACACCTTCGGCCCGGTCGGCCCCTGGCTGGTCACGACCGACGAGGTAACCGATCCGCAGAACCTGGACATGTGGCTCGACGTCAACGGCAAACGCTGTCAGCAGGGCAATACCCGCACCATGATTTTCGGCGTCGCCTTCCTGGTGCACTACATCAGCCAGTTCACCACGCTGTATCCGGGCGACGTCATATCCACCGGTACGCCGCCGGGCGTGGGCATGGGCCAGAAGCCGCCGGTGTATTTGAAGGCTGGCGACGTCATGCAAC